>DUJZ01000073.1:9836-16607 GCA_013329565.1 Methanomassiliicoccales archaeon | reverse complement strand
GTGATGATCGCTGGATTGCCGTTGACCCCGCCCAGCCTGGAACGCAAGGAGATGCTGTCCCGGGCATCACGAAATATCGGGGACGGGCACGACCTGGAGACCTATGAGGCGCTCAGCAGGGTGCTGCAAGCGTGCGGCAGGGCGATACGAAGAGAGGAGGACCGGGCGGCTGTCATATTGCTGGACCCAAGGTACCTGGAGAGGAAGGTGCAGCGGATGATCCCCCCGGACCTGCGTTTCACCGAAGGCGATCCCGCGGAGCTGCTGAGCGAGTTCTTCGGAACCCCTGTGGAAACCGCATGGAGGCTCCAGCAGGAAGGTGAAAGGATAATAACCGGGCATTGACTTCCCTAAGGCGTGAAGGTCATCAGGAGAGGGGCGGAGGCGGAGATCCGCCGGGACGAGTTCATGGGACGGCAGGTGCTCGTCAAGAGCAGAGTTCCAAAGGCTTATCGCCATCCCGCTCTGGACCAGTCCCTGCGCGCTCACCGCACCAGGGTGGAGGCGAGATTGCTCCAGGAGGCCCGTTCCTGCGGGGTGCCCACGCCGATCGTGTACGACCTCGATACGGTCAACGCGGAGATCTGGATGCAGGAGATCGTTGGACCCAGGGCCAAGGACGCTTTGCTGAAAGCGAGCCCCGAGGATGTCCGTGCCATCTCCCAGGAGATCGGAAGGATGGTCGCCAGACTGCATTCCCACGGCATGACCCATGGCGACCTCACGACATCCAACATGATCCTTCGCGACGGGCGGGTGTTCTTCATCGACCTCTCGCTGGGTAGCAAGGCAGCCAGCCTGGAGGAGATGGGGGTGGACCTGCATTTGCTGAGGGAAGCCTTCCAGTCCGCCCATTCCGACATCATGTACGCTTACGATATCATAGCTGAAACGTACGCCCGCGAATACGTCGGAGGGAAAGAGGTCCTGGCCAAGGTCAGGGACATCGAGGAGCGGGGGCGGTACGCGTGAAGCTTGGACTTGTGACCTCCAACAAGCACAAGCTGGATGAATACCGGCACGGCCTGGAGAGGCTGGGGATCGATATCGAACTCCTCAAGGCCGACTGCGAGGAGATCCAGACCGACACGCTGCAGAAGGTGGTCCGCTCGTGCATCGACCAGCTCAAGGGCGAGGGATACCGCAATTTCATGCTGGACGACTCCGGGCTGTTCGTACCGTCGCTGAACGGGTTCCCTGGAGTGTACTCCGCTTACGTAATGGACACCATCGGCTGCCAGGGAATGCTGCGCCTCATGGAGGGAACTGACCGCAAGGCGCGCTTCGAGTGCTGCATCGGGGTTTGCTCGGATGAGCTGGGAGAGTTCTCGGTGACCGGGGTGTCGCCGGGACGGATCATCTACGAGGAACGGGGTTCCGGCGGATTCGGCTACGACCCCATATTCGTGCCTGACGGCGAGGAGCGGACCTTCGCCCAGATGGACATGCTGTCCAAGAACCAGCATTCCCACCGTGGAAAAGCGATGGTGCTCCTGGCAACGGAAATTGATAGAAGGATGGGGAAAAGGAAATGAAGATCAGAGGTAGCAACATAGTGGTCACCGGATGCGCGGGGTTCATCGGAAGCCATCTTACGGATGAGCTGCTGGCCATGGGCAATCATGTGGTCGGCGTGGACAATCTCAGCGCCGGGCGCCGGGAGTTCATGGAGAACGCTGAAGGATACCAGGACTTCCGGTTCGTGCAGGCCGACCTTCTCAATGACGATCTGAGGCCGATATTCAAGGGGGCGGACTCCGTCATGCATATGGCCGCCAATCCCGACGTACGTTCAGGTGCCAAGGACACCTTATCGCATTACAGGCAGAACATCGAGGTGACGTACAGGGTGCTGGAGGCCATGAAGGAGACCGGGGTCAAGGACATCCTGTTCCCCTCGACCTCCACCGTCTACGGCGAACCGACCGTCATTCCAACGCCGGAGGGCTACGGACCGCTGGTGCCCATCTCCGTTTATGGAGCGACGAAGTTGGCCTGCGAGGCGCTGATCTGCTCTTACGCCTATTCGTTTGACATGAACGGAGTGATATTCAGGTTCGCCAACGTGGTGGGGACCAGGAGCACCCATAACGTCCTTCATGACTTCACCAACAAGCTCAAGGCCGACCCGGGGCACCTGGAGATACTGGGCTCCGAGCCTGGAACGACCAAATCGTACGTGCACGTGATGGATTGCGTGCGCGGCATGGCCATCGGCGCCGAGTACGCCAGGAACAAGGTCGAGATGTTCAACCTGGGCTCCAACGACCGCATGTCGGTGAAGGACATCGCTGACACCGTCACCGAGGTCATGGGGTTGCGCGGCGTCCGTTACGAGTGGACCGGCGGCGTACAGGGCGGACGGGGATGGATCGGGGACGTGAAGAACATGCTGCTGTCCTCGGACAAGCTGCGCTCCTATGGCTGGGAGCCGACCATGAACAGCTCTCAAGCGATCAAGAAAGCGGTGCGGGAGATAGTGCGGAACGCCTAGAACAAGGTGTCCACGGTCTCCCCGGTGACATCGATCAACTTTATCCAGTCACCTTCATCGGAGATCCAATATTCCCCACCGGCGCCTCCGGCAGGTGACGATGCCGCCGGATAGCCGCCCACGTACGGCAATCCGTTGGTATCTATGATCAGCCAATAGCCCAGATCGTCCACCGTGTAGTGCACCGGCAACGGGTCTCCGTAATAGGCCTGGATAGCGCCGACCACGTCATCGATCGCCGAAGCGTTCCCGACGTACACCGAAGGGAAGGCGTGACCGGTGATCAGGTTCACCCGGCAGGTCCCTCCCAGTTCGGTGATCAGGGACGCCAGCAGCAGGGAGTGGTCCTCGCAGTCCCCCGTGCCGAGCATGATGGTCTCGGCCGGCGGCTGCCAGTGATTGTCCTCGTCCTCGGCGTAACCTATCCTCAGGTCCACCAGCTCGTACGCCTTTATCACCTGCAAAAGGCTATAGTTCCCGGGGACGGCGGAGCGCACCTCGTCAGCGAGCGATCTGACGATGTCCAGGTCGATCAGCTCGTTGACCTTGTTGTAATATTGAATGGGGTTCCTTTCAACATACCAGTCCCGTAGGGGCTCCTCGTCCAGCACTTCGAAGTCGATCGTGCCGACGGACAGCTCACCCTGGTCGTCCCATAGTTCGCCGTTAGGCGAGGACGTCCAGATCTCTACCCAAATCTCCAGGGTGGCCGGCCCGGTGACGCCCGGTCCGGCGAAATGCAGCTTGCCCAGCCCCTCCATCCCACCTGAGGCGATGAGGCGAGAGCAGTTCACCTGGAAGGTTTCGTTTCCGCCCTCCCAGGCCACGTAGTAGTGGTGCACGTAGGCGTCGTTCCTCCCGTCGTTCTCGACGAACAGCTCCAGCACCCCACCGAAAGAGGCGTAAGCGATGGGACTGTAACTGAAGGCGGGCTGCAAATTCATGGGATAGTTCAAACCGCTCAATGGGCCTGGATACTCTTCGTTACGTGCCATGTCGTTGATGAATGGCATGTTTAGGTCGTCCTCGTCGAAACCGGGCGGGTTCTGTACGAAGCCCCCCAACAGATTATAGACCAGGAGCATGCCGGCCACGGCTCCCACGACGACCATCGCCACCCAGGCCTTCTTCATGGACGGTGGTTGAGATTGCATGTTATTTAGTTCTTGCCAGGTCAGCAACTATTTATCACCGGACGTTCAATCCCGCCGCCAAGGGGCCGTGGGGTAGCTTGGTCCATCCTTCGGGCTTTGGGAGCCTGAGACTCCGATTCAAATTCGGACGGCCTCACCTTTTCCAATCACATGCGGCTCCACTCTCCGTCCGCACCTGAAGGGACAGTTTCCAGGCTGTCCACGAGAAAGCTGAGGAACCTATTATTATCCGTTCCAACCCTTCATCTCCCGTGACCGAGGACCTGGTAGGAAAGCCTTTTCAAGACTGGACCATGAGGAACGAGATGGACCAGGAGGTCAGGCTAAGCGACCGCTGGGCCAACGGCACCGTCCTCCTGCTGGTGTTCTCCTCGGCCTTCGGGTTCGTGTGCAACCTGGAGATGTTGACCTTCACGGCGATGAAAAAGGCGTTCGAGGAGGCGAATTGCGAGATGTTCGGCGTCAGCAACGACACCCAGAGGTCCCTGGGCGCCTACAGCGAGGACCTGAAGATCGGATTCCACCTGCTCAGCGACGAAGGGGCCAGGATGGCCAGGAGCCTGAACGCCATGGAGCCGGACGATGGACCGTGGCCGGGATTCCCCAAGCGCTCCGAGTTTATGATCGATCGGAAAGGGATTCTTCGCTACGCGCACATACCCCCGGACTCGAACTGGGAGCCTGATTACGATGCGATCCTGGCGATGGCCAGGAAGCTCGCGGAAGAGTATCGCCTAGAGGACCAGGGGAAGTAGAGATGGACCTGGAGAGGATGCCTGGGATCGGTCAGAAGGCACCGGACTTCCAGCTGCCGGATGATCCAGGTAATGTGATCCGCCTCGGCGACCTGTGCCAGAGAGGGGTCGTGCTCCTGATGCCCTACCCGGCCGATCTCGGCATTATATGCAAATACAGATGGGTGAGCTGCGGGACCTTCACGACTAGTTCGTTTCGGCGGGCGTGGTCATTTTGCCCTTGGATACCAACAGCGTCCGCTCCCACGCTGCCTGGAAGGAATCGATGCGCCTGCCGTTCCCGCTGCTGGCGGACGAGGAAGGGAAGGTCGCCGGGGAATGGCACATGGCCTGTGACGACGACGCCTGGCTGAGGAACCGCTCCTGCCGCGGCGCCTTCATCATCGACCGCCACATGACGATCCGTTATCGTTGGATACCACCCAACCCGCACATGGGTCCGGACGTGCTCTCGCTCTTGCGGGAGGCCTCGGCTATCGCGAAGCGGTGAGCCGACCGATGCGCAGCTGCCCCGAATCTCGCACGAAATCCACCTGGACGTCCTCAGGGACGAGCGTGAACGAATGCATCGGCGAATCCAGGACCAGCGTCTCGTACTCCCCGCCCTCCCCGGAGACGTTCATTCCCTTCGCCATTGACAAAGCGGACAGCTGGTCGACGTTGCCTCGGTCGAGCATCCTGCCCAGCCATTCCTTGCCCAGGCCGTCCGAGTAAACGCCCACGATCATCGCCCTCATCCCGGCCTGCAGCATGTCGTTCAAAATGGTCAACTGGTCCTTCCGCCACAGCGGCGAGAAGACCCTGAGACCGAGCTTCTGGCAGACGCCGTTGATGCGGTCCCACTGGTAATCGGAGGCGATCGCCCCGGTCACCACGCCTTCCACGTCAAGGTTCGTCAGCGCCATCTCCAGAGCGGCCAGGTCTGCGCCTTCCTCTCCGCTCGAAGGTACGGCGATGAGGTCCTTGCCCATGGCCTCGGCCATTACCGGAAGATGCTCCAGGTTAAGGGTGTGGAACACCCAGGAGTGGGGGTCTGCGGGGACCACGGTCACCAGACAGAACACTTCGTGCCCGGCCTGCTCCATGAGGTGGGCGGCGTACGTGGAGTCCTTACCCCCGGAGAATAGGCAGGCCAAGCGCATGAACGGAGAACTGCGTCAGCGGATTTAATCCATGCGGGGCAAGGATTGAAATTGATTTCCGGGCATAACCCCTCCGGTACGAGAATGCCTCTACACTGCCCGCGCTGCAAGAAGAACATCGACAAGGCCAAGGTCGATGAGATCGACGCCCAGCTCATGAACGCCTATCATAACGACGCCCTGAGACGGGGGCTGTGCCCGGTGTGCATGACCCCCCTCATCGACACGGAAAAGAAGGTGGACCAATGAGGATGGACGAGATGTCCTCCGCCGCCTTCGCGGAAGCGGTGAAGAAGGACCCCATAGTCTTCCTGCCCATGGGGGCCATGGAGGCGCACGGACCTCACCTGCCCCTGGGCACGGACACCTTCCAGCCGGAGTTCGTGGTGAAGGCGGTCAGCGACAACGTGAACGGGATCGTCGCTCCCACCATCAATTACGGGCAGCACTCCTCCACCAGGAACTTTCCGGGAACCATCGACATCAGCTTCGATACGCTCCGCGCTCTGGTAATGGACATCCTGGACGCCTTCCAGCGCAACGGCATCAGGAAGGTGGTCATCGTGTCCGGCCATCTGGGATCGGTGCATCGCTCCGCCATCAAGCTGGCCTGCGAGAGGGCAGCGCGGCAAGGCCTCAAGGTCATGTTCCTCAGCGATTACGAGCTGGCCTATCTGAAGAAACCTGACGTTTGCGAGGGACTTCCAGACGGCCACGGGGGCATAATCGAAACCTCCAGGATCATGGACATACGGCCTGAACTGGTCAAAGAGGAAAGGACCGCCGGGGAGTTCGTCGATACGCATTTCATGGTCCGCGCGGACGCCGAATGCTGCCTGCCGCAGGGCTTCGGCGGGGACGCCAGGAGGGCGAACAAGGAGAAGGGCAGGTTCGTGAATCAGTTCGTGATCGACGCGTTGACCGATCTGGTCCGCCAGAACTTCGAGGGGTAGAATGAACGACAAGAAGAGGCTGGCCGCGGAGAAGGCCGTGGAGCTGGTGCAGGACGGCATGAAGGTGGGACTGGGGACGGGAAGCACTGCCTACTTCGCCATCGAAGCGATAGGCCGCCTGGTTCAAAGCGGCTACAAGATACTGGCCGTACCGACGTCGTTGGCCAGCGAGAAGCAGGCGCGGGAACTGGGAATACCGTTGGTGACCTTGGAGGAGGCCGGGACTTTGGACCTGACCATCGACGGGGCGGACGAGGTGGACGGTAACCTCGA
>DUJZ01000073.1:0-9708 GCA_013329565.1 Methanomassiliicoccales archaeon | reverse complement strand
CTGGGCTGCCGGGCCGAGCTGCGCGGCGGCGATACCCCGTTCGTGACCGACAACGGCAATTACATCTACCATCTGCATTTCGAGCAGGGGATCAGAGATCCCTACGAGCTTCAGAGAAAGCTGAAGGAGATACCGGGAGTGGTGGAGACCGGCCTGTTCCTGAACATGGCCAAAAAGGTGATCGTGGCCTCCGATCCCGGGACAAGGATGATGGAAAGGGTTTGATCACTGGTTCAGGGAGAGCGCCTTGAGCTGATCGATGTTCTTCTCGATAGACTCCATCCGCTTCCTCTCTTCCTTCTCCAAGGTCTCGATGATCTTGTCGAAGGGGATGGCCAGCTTGTAGGCGTGCACCGGCCTTCCCTTCCCTTCCTTCTTGATGTCCCTCTTTATGACCCACTTGCGGCGGCGAAGCTCCTGCATGGCGATGGACACCTCGGGCTGGCGGAGGGCGGTCATTATCTCAATTTCGACAGATGTCGTTTCCTCCTTCTTGCGCAAAAACGCCAAGGTCTTGGCCACGTTCTTGGGCATTCCGGTGTTCACCAGCAGATCCACGAGAGATTCGTCCTTCTTGTTGAAGCCTTTGTCGGCCATATTGCATCACCCTTTTATATTATTTATAAATACATATCAATTATTATTTGATTGATATATATTACTTTCTATTCACATAATATTTTATATTGCTGGCTTTACTACTGGCTATGCCATTATTAAAGCCTGTTAAACTTTAATGGCATGCAGCGAATATTATGCCGGGAAATCCCAGAGAAATGCAACCCTATTATAAACTTTCGTTTATTATTTGACTAGCGATAAAGATTGACATGGGGAGCTATTTCTCTCGATCGAATGCACCAACGATGCCGATAATAAATATTGAAGAAAAATAAATCAATTATATATCAGAGAAGAACATTGGAAAAAGTCAATTTCATATAGCAATCGACGAAATGACCGGAGCATTGGTACGCTAACGGTCCGGGATATCCAACCCAGTATACTGGGGTGGGGTTTATTCCTATGCTAAGGGTTTAAATAGAGAATGAGTATTAAGGCATTTTTGCTCCAATGGGATGAATATTATGAAGATGCCTAGGTCTATCAAGACTTACTGTCCATCCTGCAAGACCCATACCGATCACGAGGTCGAGAGGGTTAAGAAGAAGAAGGCCAGCGAGATGAAGTGGGGTCAGAGAAGGTTCCGCAGGGCTACCGCCGGTTATGGTGGTTTCCCCAGGCCGAAGCCGGAAGGACGCGAGAAGCCTACTAAGAGGGTCTCTTTGAGATACCGCTGCAAGAAGTGCAAGAAGGCCCATCAGAAGACTTGCTTCCGGGCCAAGAAGTTCGAGCTGACGGAGTGATTTTCATGGCCACCACCGGTAAGTTCATAAAAGTGAAGTGTCAGGATTGCGGAAACGAGCAGATCACCTACAAGAAGCCGGCCATGAACGTGGCCTGCGCGGTGTGCGGCTCTACCTTGGTAAAGTCCCGCGGAGGCGAGGGCGAGGTCAGGGGAGAGCTGCTTGAGGTGGTCGACTAATGGCTAGGGTCGGCGAGTTCCCCGAGGAAGGGGAGCTCGTGGTCTGCACCGTGCAGAGCGTCAAGAACTTCGGGGCGTTCGTAACGCTCGACGAGTACGGCGACAAGGAAGGCTTCATCCACGTACGCGACGTGGCCACGGGATGGGTAAAGTACATCCGTGACTACGTGCGGGAGGGCCAGAAGGTCGTCACGAAGGTTCTGGGTGTGGACTCGACCAAGGGACATATCGATCTTTCTTTAAAATCCGTAAACGAGCACCAGCGGCGAGAGAAGGTCCAGCAGTGGAAGAACGAGACCAAGGCCGAAAAGCTTCTGGAGATCGTCGCCGCTCGCCTGGAGAAGACCCCGGACGAATGCTGGGAGGAGTTCGGATACCTTTTGGTGGACGCTTTTGGCACTCTGTACGGAGCTTTCGAGAGCTGCGCCATTGACGATAGCGCTCTGGAGGAGGTCGAACTCTCCGGAGATTGGACCGATACCTTCATCGAGGTGGCCAAGGAGAACGTAACCCCGCCCTTCGTTCGGATAGCCGGGGTATTGGAGCTGCGCTCCCCCGCCCCGGACGGAGTGGACCGCATCAAGGCCGCCTTGAAGAAGGGTCAGGAGGCCTCTTCGGAGGAGCTTCTGATCCAGTACATCGGCGCTCCCCGTTACCGCCTGGTAATGAGCGCGCCTGACTACAAGACCGCGGAAGAGGCCCTGAAGGAAGTTACCAATCTGGTCGTTGCCGAGATCAAGGACACCGGCGGGGACGGAACGTTCCACCGGGATGCCAAGTGATAGTACGGCAAAGTGATTTATCGAGGTCTTGTCTTATATTGGTCCGCAGGCGATAGGACAATGAAGACCACCCTGAGGAAATGCGACAGGTGCCGGGAGTACACTCTCAAGGATACCTGTCCCAGGTGCGGTTTCCATACCTCAACGCCCATACCGCCACGGTTCTCGCCGGACGACAGGTACGGAGAGTATCGCCGGAGAGCGCGCCAGGAGAACAGGTGATTCACATGGATAGCGTCATAATGGTCATGCATGAGCGGCCCGAGCTGAGCGCCCCCATCCTTATCGAGGGGCTGCCGGGTGTCGGCAACGTCGGTAAGCTGGCGGCGGAGCACCTGGTGGAGCAGGTAAAGGCGGTCAAGTTCGCAGACATCTACTCCAAGCACTTCCCGCCGCAGGTCCTTCTGGACGATGACGGTGTTATTCGTCTGGTCAACAACGAGCTTCATTATCATCGCGGCGAGGGCGACCGGCCGGACATCATAATCATGACCGGGGACTACCAGGGCATGACGCCCGAAGGTCAGTACGAGCTCTCGCATCACGCCATCCGGGTCTGCAAGGACCTTGGCGTGAGCCGCATCTACACCCTGGGCGGCTATGGGGTCGGCAAGATCGTCGAGAAGCCGAGGGTCCTCGGCGCCGTCACCGACATCTCCATCTGCGAGGAGATGATCGAGCACGGCGTGATATTCTCCAAGGGAGAGCCGGGCAGCGGCATCGTCGGCGCCTCTGGCCTGATGCTCGGGCTGGGCAAGATGGAAGGGATACCGGCGGTGTGCCTGATGGGTGAAACGTCCGGCTACTTCGTCGATCCCAAGGGGGCGGAGGCGATTCTCAAGGTGCTCATGTCCCTGTTGCACATCGAACTGGACCTTACCGCTTTAACTGATAAGGCGGAGCAGATAGACCTCATAGCCAACAAACTGAAGGAGGCCGAGACGCTTGACGTTCCGAAGCGCGAGGACCTGGGTTACATCGGCTAAACCTTTCACTCGTTAAAAAAAAGAAAAAGAGGGGAGGTTTCTGGGGGGGAACCTCGGGCCTGACTAGGTGCATCCCATCCCTTCCTGGCAGGCTATTTCCTCATATACCGCTCTTCGTAGGCTTCCATCTCCGCCAGGACCCTCTCGGCCTCCTCCATCTTTTTCATCTTGTCGGCGACCAGGTCGACCCTAGCGTAAATGAAGTCCCTGATGGCAGCTCTTATGGCTTCTGATCTGGAGGGGAAGTCGTCTACCTGAACTAGGAAATCCAGAGCCCGGATGTGCCTAGCAGGCAATCGCAACGTGACCTTCTCCAGGTCGCCTTCTTCCATCGTACTTCCTGACAACGTAGGTCGCTTAGACCTCTATTGTCCGACATGACTATGACTTCGTCCATATATAATAGTTTTTTTGGGGCGAGGAAGAGAGCACGCTACCCAGATCGGAAAAAACAGAACAAGGGGCGCTCCGGGCACACGATAATTGATAAATACGCTATCTGTATTATGGTGGCTTACACCCGACTTAGCTCAGTCTGGCTAGAGCGGCTGACTGTAGTGGGATCCCGGCATGCCGGTCCTCAGCCGCCGATATCAGCAGGTGCCCGGTTCAAATCCGGGAGTCGGGACCATTCCTTCCTTACCTTCTTCTAGCCGATATGGCCGCCATGGCCTTCTGCCCGTCCTCGATGACCGAGTCCATGTCCAAGTTCTGGGGTATGCGGTCCTTCACCACGATATCTCCGAAGCACAGCACGCTCCTCACGTCGCCGCGACCGGCCGAATATACGACATTGGAGACGGCGTTGTCCAGGGTGAGCGGCCGGAGCGTGGGCGAACGGGAGTCCATGATCACGATGTCCGCCCGCTTGCCCACCTCGATCGAGCCGATCTCCTTCTGCAGGCCGAGAGCTTTAGCGGCGTTCACCGTGGCGAAATCCAACGCCTCCTGGGCCTTGACCACCGTCGGGTCCCAGCGGCTGGACTTCTGCAATAACGCGAGCGTCTTCATCTCCCCGAACATGTCCATGGAGTTGTTGGTCGTTGAACCGTCCGTCCCGATGGTGACGTTGACGCCTTCCCGTAGCATCTCCGGTATCGGCGCCACGCCGCCGGTGGCCAGCTTCATGTTGGACACCGGGCAGGTAGATATGGACGCACCGGCCTTGGCCAGAGCCCGGACCTCGTTTATGGTGAGCCAGGCGGAATGGGCGGCCAGGCATCTTTCGTTCAAGAAACCGATGGAAGAGAGCCAGTCGCCCGGTCGCTTCCCGGTCCTGTCCTTGTGCTCGTAGACCTCTCCCCTCGTCTCCGAAAGATGGAAGGTCATCAGCGCGCCAGTGCGGTCCGAGAATTCCCGGGAACCCATGAACGTCTCCTCCGAGCAGACGTAGACGCCCTGCAGGCCGATACCAGGCAAGATGTTCCTGTCCCCGGCGAAGCGCGAGTGGAACGATTTGCAGTTGTCCAGCGGAACGCCGTTCTGGGTGGTGAACTGCTGATCGAGCACGGCCCAGCACAGCACCCCGCGCATCCCTACCTCCTTGACCGCCTGAGCGATCACATCCTGAGAGTAATAGAGGTCCACGAAGGTGGTGGTACCGCCGGTGAGCATCTCCAGGCAACCGAGACGGGACCCGGCCAGCAGGTCCTCGTCCTGGCGGTCCGAGTCGATGGCGAAGACCCGGTTCAGGAAGTCACCGAACGGAAGATCGTCGGCCATGCCCCTAAGTACGGACATGGCCACGTGGCAGTGGGTGTTGATCAGTCCGGGCATCACCGGGGCGCCCTTGGCATCGATCTCCTCGTCAGCGCCTCCCCGGACCTTCCCGACCTCGGCGATGATGCCGTCCTGAACGAGGATGTCCCCCACGAACACCCTGCGGGCCTGGTCCTGGGTCATGATCGTTCCGTTCCTGATGAGCACGCTTCTAGCCATCGGCCCTGGAAGGCTTTCCGGCGATTATAATTGTATGCCGGGGTAGCAAGTTTAATTTTCCAGTTCCTGCATGGGACCTTACATCGTCTAGGTGCGGGCTGCCATGACCAAATTGGTGTTCCTGGGAACCGGGGGTGGGCGTTTCTCCACCATATATCAGATCAGGGCCACCGGTGGGCTTTATCTCATGGACGGGGTCAACATGCACATAGACCCAGGTCCGTCCGCCGCGCACCAGATGCACCGCGTGAAGCTGGATCCCGCCAAGACCGACGCGGTGCTCGTATCCCACTGCCATCCCGATCACTATTCGGATGCGGAAGTGATGATCGAGGGAATGTCCCGCGGCGGCCTCAAGAAAAGAGGGACGCTGCTCGCCTCCCGCTCCGTCCTGGAAGGGTCGCAGCTGCACGGGCCGGCAATATCCAATTATCACCGCTCACTTCTGGACCGAATCGAGCTGGCCTCGCCCGGGGGCAGCGTCGATGTCGAGGGCGTAAAAATAAGATTCACCAGCACCAGGCACAGCGACCCGACCGGGGTCGGGTTCTCCATAGAGACCCGCGACGGGCTGGTGTCGTACGTGAGCGACACGGAGCTGGACGAGCGCGTGGCAAGGGACCAGGAGGGCAGCCGGCTGCTCATCCTCCCCCTTACACGCCCATGGGGGGCCAGGATACCGAACCACCTGTGCACCGAGGACGCCCTGGAGTTCGTTAAGGTCGTAAAACCGGAAATGACCATTCTCACCCATTTCGGCGCCAAGCTCGTCCACGCCGGGGCCGAGAAGCAGGCGAGCATGATCGAGAGGGGCACCGGGGTGCGCACCGTCGCCGCCCACGACCTGATGAGCGTACAGCTGGGTAAGGTGATTCGCATTCACCGTTCCGGGTCCTGAAAAGTTATTTTTATATAGTAGCGCTTACATAGTATAGATTGCAGCGCACGAAGGCCGGTGGATCCTCCTCCTATAGTTTTGAATCCCCACCACCCCGGCCCGCTGCGATTTTTTCCTAAAAGATGATAACGCTCTTCCCCAATGCCCAACCCATGTCCTTGGAGGAGGAGGTTCTTCGCAGGATCAGGCCGAAGGACGGAACTATCCGGAGGCTGGACGAGGCGGTCGGGCAGCTGCAACGCTCGACGGGCGAATCGATCTCCCGCAGCGGGCTGGACCTGCGCACCATGCTGGTCGGCTCGGTAGCCAAGGGAACGTACGTGGGAGAACCGGACATCGACCTCTTCGTGCTGTTCCCTGAGACCGTGGAACGCAAGGACCTTGAAAAGATAGGCCTGCGCATCGGCCAGGAAGTCCTGGGCGGCAAGACGAGGTACGCTGAGCACCCATACACCCACGGGGAGATCGGGGGGTTCGAGGTCGATCTCGTACCTTGCTACGCCGTGCCGGACGCTTCAAAAATAAGATCGGCGGTGGACCGTACACCGTTCCACACCAAGTTCGTACTCTCCAGTCTGGATGCCACCAAGAGGGAGCAGGTGCTCCTGCTGAAGCAGTTCATGAAGGGCGTAGGCGTTTACGGCGCGGAGGCCAAGGTGCAGGGGTTCTCCGGTTACCTGACGGAGCTGCTGATCATCAAGTTCGGAGATATGCTCAGCGTGCTCGGGGCCGCCTCCGGATGGCGTCCGGGCGTGGTCATGGACATGGACAGTTTCAAGAAAACGGGTGGAAGCGCTCCGCTGACCTTCTGGGACCCGGTCGATGCCAAAAGGAACGTCTCGTCCGCGCTCTCCCTGGACCAGTTCTGCCTCTTCGTGCACGCCAGCCGGGAGTATCTGCGGGAACGGAACGAACGGTTCTACTTCCCGCGGAAGAGACCTTTGCTGGACCTCGACATCATCGAGGCCACCTTCCGGAACCGGGGAACCTCCCCGTTCGCAGTGGTCCTGGACCGCCCGGACCTGGTGGACGACAACCTGTATCCGCAGGTCCAGAGGAGCGTTCTGGGCCTCAGGAAGCTTCTGGAGATGAACGACTTCCAGGTGCTGGATATGAAGTACTCCGTAGGAAAGGACATCCGAACCGTCTTTGAACTGTTCTCCACGGAACTGCCGCCGTCGCGATTGCATCAGGGCCCCCCGGCATGCACCGAGAACGCTGACGAATTCGTGGGCAAGTGGAGGAAGTCTGGACTGGGCCAGCCGTTCATGATCGACGGCAAGTGGATGGTGTACGTCAAAAGGGAGCACCGCGACCCGGCGACGCTTGTCCTGGCCAAAGGAAAGGAAGCGGCTTTAGGGAACGACCTCCGCGATCTGAAGGGATTGAAGTGCTACTCGGGGCGTGACGTTTACAAAACGGCCAACCGGAGGGCCTTCACCCTCCTGCTGGATAGAAGAGAGGCCTGGCGGGTTTAGACGATCTGGATGGATGACGTGTAAGTCTGGGTGTTTCCAGCATCGTCGGTCGCGATCACCGCGAAGGTGTAAGTGTCGGGCACTGTGAAGTTGTACGTGAACTCGTAACGGCCGTCGTCCCCTTTCACCATGTCGAACGTTTGTGGATCCGCGCCTGTGAAGGCGAACTCGACCTTGGACAGATCGCCGTTGTCGGTTATGGTGGCATTGAAGGTGACCTCGCCCAGGGGCACGTTGTTGTAGGGGCGGTTGTATTGCAATTCGCCAGCCCAGACCTCCAGATCGTTTATCTGGGGATCTATGGTGTCCCCGAACGGAGGGTTCAGCAGCAGGATCCATATGCCCAACGCCAGAAAGAAGAACATCGCTCCGTTCCCGAACCAGGTCTTGTTCTCCAACGCACTGAGGTCGACGGGGAGGAACTCGAATATGCGCTTCAGGGCCACCGCTCCGATGACGATGATCAGTAGGCCGATGACAAACGATAAGTTGGTGGTGAAGTAAGCCACCACTCCGAACACCAGGGCCAGGAGTGCGCTGAGCAGAACCGTCTTGGTGACCGTTATGTCCTTCTCCAAGAACTCCTTCTCATTGAAGTCCGGAGGAGTGAAGTTGTATTCCTCCTTGACCTCTGGCTCTTTACGCTTCTTCTGGGCCATGGACCTCCCTAATAATAACTCGGTAATAAACGTTTTTGATGCGCCTAATACAAACTGTAACCGCCATAGCTTAATCCCCGGGGTGGCATGATTCATTCGACCGAATCACTTTCGGTCCACCCCCAAACATCTTTTTAATATGCTCAAGGATAAGGAAGGATAGGTGCAGACATGGCGAACGCCAACATTGAAGAGTTGCCTGGAGTAGGACCCGCAACTGCCGATAAGCTTAGAGAAGCAGGATACACAAACCTCATGACCATAGCGGTGGAGTCGCCCAAGACCCTGGCCGACACCTGCGACATAGGGGAGGCCACCGCGATCAAGATCATAGACGCCGCCAAAAAGGCCGCCGACGTGGGCGGTTTCGAATCGGGCGACATAATATTCGAGAGGAGAAAGAACCTCGACCGGCTGACCACCAGTTCGAAGGCTTTCGACGAACTGCTAGGAAACGGGCTGGAATCCCAGGCCATACATGAGTTCTACGGGGAGTTCGGAAGCGGCAAGACCCAGATATGCTTCCAGTTGGCCGTGAACGCCACCCTGCCCAAGGAGAAGGGCGGATTGGACGGCGACGTTGTCATCATAGACACCGAGAACACCTTCCGCCCAGAGAGGATCGTACAGATGGCCAACGCCCACGGGATGGACCCCGAAGAGGTGCTCAAGCGCATCCACGTCGCCAGAGCCTATAACTCCTCGCACCAGATGCTGCTGGTGGAGAAGGCGGCCGATGTTGGCAAGATACACCCGGTCCGCTTGATGATCGTGGATTCTCTTACCGCCCACTTCCGCGCGGAGTTCGTCGGCCGTGGGACGTTAGCGGAAAGGCAGGGCCTGCTCAACAAGCACATGCACGAGCTGCTGGCCTTCGCCGAGGTGAACAATGCTGTGATAGCCGTGACCAACCAGGTCTCCGCCAAACCGGACGCTTTCTTTGGCGATCCCACCCGCCCGGTAGGCGGGCACGTGGTTGGCCACGCATCCACCTACCGGGTCTACCTGCGCAAGAGCAAGGGGACCCGCAGGATAGCCCGGCTCATAGATTCCCCGGACCGGCCGGAAGCAGAAGTGGTCATCAACGTGACCGAGGAAGGCATCAGGGACTGAACGCCATCATGACCATCGGCCAAGTGCTGTTCGAGCTGTCGGGGGAGCATCCGACCCTGCCTGGAGCGGAGGTCCTGGCCTGCCTCAGGGCGGAGTCTCCAGGATCCCGGAGGCTCTCCCTCGGTCCGGGATTTCTTCTGGCGGAATGCGATATCGAATCCCTCCCTCAGGTGGCTGGACGCCTTGGCCTGACCCACCGCTTCGGACGTTATCTTGGATCGTGCGATCTGGACGGGATAGAATCCAAATCGAACGAACTTGAACTGCCGGAGGGAAGCATCTGCGTTCGGGCCAAGAAGGTGGAAGGC
>DUJZ01000139.1 GCA_013329565.1 Methanomassiliicoccales archaeon | reverse complement strand
GCAGTGGTCCAGGTGGGCGTGCGTTATGACGACAGCGTCCAGCTGGTCGAACGGGAGGAACTCCGGGGCGTTGAAATAGGGCTTAGGCTGCGGTTCGGCCTTGGAGGGCCACATGCCGCAGTCGATCAGGATCTTGCTGTCCCGGGTATGCAGAAGCGTCGCCGAACGACCGACCTCCAGATACCCGCCGAGGCAGGTCATGCGTATCCAGTTGTCCCCCTCGGTCTTCGATTGAGCCAGGCGTCTTCCCACCTTCCTGAGGAATTCCTTGCGCTCATCGTGTACCTCCCGCAGGTAGGCCCTGGTCTCGTAGACCGTCTTGGATTGGATGGGGGGAGCTCGAATGATCTTCGGGGCCCAGCCTATCTCCTTCTTGATCTCGTTGAGCACGGCGCCCTGCTTGCCAATAGCGATACCGGGCGCCAGCGCCTCGATGAAGACCTCTCCGGTATCGTCCTCGAAATAGATGTGCTGGATCTGGGCTTCCTCGGGAATTATCTCCCGCAGCCGCTTCTCCACATCCTTGGAGTCCTTCAGTGTCGAGGGGTCCGGCCTCACGTCCACGCGGCGCCGCAAGCCCTGGGCGAGCTGGCGTATCATGTCGTTCCCGGAGGCGAAGGCCTCCATGTCCTTGGTGTAGATGACCACTAGCGGCCCTTCGAAATCAATGGAAGTGATATCGATACTGGATGGTACGATCTTCCGGACCTGTTCTCGGGCATCCTCGAGAATCTTTTCTGCGCTCATGACATTCACTTTACTGGAATTATAACAGGGAAGGTGTTTGGAAAGGGGTTTCAGTACGGCCTGGGGACGCTGATCCCCATGCGCGAGGCGCGTTTCAGGATCTCTTCCTGGGACACCTCGACATAGCCGTCCTTGGTGATGGTCACGATGTCCATCCCATCGCCGCTGGCGGAATCCCTCTTCATGGCCGCGTTCAAAGCGCGTATGGCCAGGTTGATGGAGTCGTCAAGTGTGATGTCCTTCTTGTAGTGGTCCTCCAGCACGCCGTAGGCGTAGGGGGAGCCGGAACCGACGCTGATGTAGTTGTCAGGTATCGATCCGCCGGCGGCGTCCAGGGAGTAGACGTGCCCGCCCTCCTTGTCGTATCCGCCGACGATGAGTCCGACGTAATAGTAACCGTAAGCTCCTCCACCCCTCCTCAGGATGTTGGATGTGAGGGTGGCGGCGGCCTTGACGGTCATGGAGGAGGTCCTCTTCAGCTTGTAGAGCTCCACCTCCGCCCTCAGGTAGCGGGCCATGACCTGCGCGTCGCCGACCAGGCCGGCAGTGGTGAGACCGACGTTGTCATCGATCTTGAAGACCTTCTGGGTCTCCTTGTGGGCGATGAAGTTGCCCATGGTGGCCCTGTGCTCGGTAGCCAGGACCACTCCGTCAGCGTTGACTATCCCTATAGTGGTAGTACCAGTCTTCATGTTATCCATATGAACCAAGTCCTCCAAAACCGTGTAAAAACGAATGATATGGAACGACTGGTAGGCTCAATCATCACTATTATATATAAGTGTTTTCCCGGCCTTCAGCTTATCTCCCGCTCACTGCTGGCCAGGTCCTTTTCCTTCATCAGGCCGTTCGAAGAAATCATCGATGAGCGTTCCCGCCCCGTAGCCGGCAGCTAGTCCCGCGATCGCCCCGGTGAACAAGCGTACGATATTGCTGGATTCGTAATCCGTTATCGCCTGTACGACGCCGTCCAAGGCCATGGGGACAAGCAGGACAAGGAACCAGGTCCAGGGCACTTTCCGTCCCAGAAGAACGAAGGCCGCCAGACCTAACACCGCTCCTGCCAGAAGCCCTAGGTCCCTGGCGCAGAATGGCATCTGGTTTCCATTCAGATCGAACGAACGGTCGGCCTGCTGGTGGCAATTAATATCGCCAAGCAGGTAGATGGCCCGTTGCGGCCAAGGAACATCATCTAGGTCCTCCCCGTGATCCAGGCTCCCAATGCTGCCGTCCAATCCGCCGATAGAATCATTCGGAAGGGCCAGCGGGGCGATCACGATGGCCAATAGAACTGCCAACAGGATTGCCTCGATGATGAGCATATATCGCTTGGCGACCGGAACCTTCATTCGTCCCTGCTATGCCTTCTGAATATTAAGGCATTGATGATCAGCGGGAATTTTTTATATTCTGAACGGTTCACGCATGATCATGACCGAACTGCCTGACGACCTCAGAAGGCTTGCCGATTTCCACGGACACCTGGGACCATACGTCCTGCTGGGATACCGGATGGGCCTGGTCGCCAGGAAGTATTTCCCGAAAAGGTTCTATGCCACTCTTTTCACCGGTACCGAACCTCCCATCTCCTGCCTTATCGACGGGGTGCAGTTCTCTTCGTGCTGCACCTTGGGAAAAGGCAACCTGGCCGTAAAGGAAGGAGGACGTCCGATGGTGCGATTCTATGACGGCATACGTTCGCTGGAGATGTCACCTCTGGAGACCATCCAGAAGAGGATCGACATGGTCAGTTCGTACGAGGCGGGGGAGAAGCTTTCGATAGAGCTCCACCAGCTCTCCGACCTCGAGCTCTTGTTGGTCAGAGAAGGTGGAAAAGAAGGGTCTGACCGCATAGTGAAGCTGTGAGATACACGCCGAGGGCCATCGCTCCGCGAGTTCCGTAGCTCCTCAGTCCACGCTGCCGACCGCTCCATCCGTCCAGCCCTCCGAGGAAGTGATTGACGATGAAGGCCAGTTCCACAACGTAGATGGAGGCCAAGGCCGTCAGCGTCGCAGTACCGCCACCGATCAGACCCATGATCCCGCCTGTTAGCCCGATGATCGCCGGAGCGAACAGCGTGCTGGTGGTGCTCATCATGTCCACCACCGGCCTCAGGTTCTCCCGGACCTTGGCCTGCGCTCTAGCCACGTCGCCCTGCGACTGTGCCAGGTTCACCGCCAGCTTTCCTGCTCCCAGGTGGTCCTCCTCTGCGCAGTTCATCACCGCCAGGTAGTTCTGGTGTAGAACAGGATACCTGGAAGCGAGCTCCGTTTCCGACCTTACGGCATCGGACAGCGATATGCGGTCGGTCCTTGTCGCATGCACCATCCTCAACCCCCACTCCCGGAACGCTCCGTGCTCGGTCATGGCGACCTCCTCGAACGCCCGCTCCAGGTCCTGGCCTCCCAGCATGGCATTCCCCAGGCGGTAGAGGGCGTCCACGAACGACCTTTCCTTGTCCTGCTCCCCTTTCTTCTCCGGGACGCCGAGGACGATGAGCATGGACAGCAGAACACCCAGTCCCGCGAGGGCGGCCACCTGGAGCGAGCCGGTCACGGCGTAGGATATCAAGGCCGCCGGAAGGAACGTCAGCACAAGAGCGCGCCGGTCCCTGGGTATTTTCATCTCCTTCCGAGGACCGCGCAGTGGGTTCTTGTCCATCATCGATCGGATGTATCCCAACGTGAACGAAGGCACCAATAACAGAAGCACGAAGGCCAGCATGCTCAGGTTCAGCTCTCCGCCGACCAGTCCGTTCTCCATGCCCAGCAGCGGGATCAGGGAGAACAGCATCACCGGCGCAAGCACCCCGAAGGCGAACACCAGCATCACCGGGAGTGACAGCGAGCCTATGTAGCGTTCGCACACCTCCTTCAATCCCTCAAGGGCTATCGAGTTCGCCCTGTCCAGAAGTCGCTCGCGCCCCTCTCCCTCGCTCTCCTCCGCGGCCATGATCAGGTGCAGTGCCCGCCGCAACCCGTCGTTCATCTTGTCCAGGCCGGAGGTCCAGGCGGAAAGTCCCCGCCGGAGGTCGGCCGCCTCACCGGTAAGGGCGTTCCAAGCCACGGACGCGATCGCCTTCTGCAACCCACCCTCGCCGGACCTGGTGCCCATCTCCACCGCCCTTTCCAGGGAGGGCGCCCGGCTCATGCTCATGCTCATGGCCCCGATGACCGCCGGGGTGTCCTTCAGGAATGAACGCTGCTCGATCGCGTATCGGCGGGAGGGGCCGGCCAATATCACGGCGGGAATTAGCAAGGGAACGATGGCCAGTCCGGCAGCCATCATAGTGTATGGATAAGGCAACATCAGTAGAACGATCCCTGCGGCCGGTAAGAAGATCAAGATAGACCAGAGGAATGCGTTGTAAGCATCAAGCGAAACGGCTTCTTCCGGCTCCGCCCTCCGGGACATGGATTCCCGAATGCCCGGGGTCAGCTTGGGGGAGAAGGCCCTCTTAAATGAGGTAGGGACCTCTTTGGCCAGCCTGGGCAGGCCATTGTTTACGAGCATACCGTTCAGCGCCCCCTCAGGTGGTCAATGAGATCCTGACCAGCGTCCTTCCCGCCATGCCATAGATATTCGTTGGCCTGAAGTGAATAGGAAGGCGACAG
>DUJZ01000075.1 GCA_013329565.1 Methanomassiliicoccales archaeon | reverse complement strand
AACTATGGCATTGTATAGCCCTGGCTCTATGATGCCCAGACCGGTCACCGGGTCCCTCATTCCGAGACCTATGCTGGCCACGATCAACCCGACCTCGCCCCTGGGGACCATACCCACGCCGATTATGGCAGCCGATTTGCCACCGAGGCTCCTTGCTCCAAGACCACAGCCCGCGAACTTGGTGATCACGGCAAGCAGAGTTATCATTCCCGCCAGTACCAGAACGTCGAACTCGCCGAACGCCTCTAGGGAGACCTCTATACCCACGAACACGAAGAAGAACGGGGTCAGGAACTCGGCGATAGGCTCGATCTTCTCCTCGCAAGGCCACTTGTCCTTGAACTCGGCGAAGGCCATACCGGCCAGGAAGGCGCCGATTATCGCGGCCAGGTCCAGGAAGGCGGATATGGACGATAGGGCGAAACAAACGATGAGCGCCAGCGGGAGCGGACCGATGCCTTTGCGCTTGCGCTCCGCGGTGCATATCTCCTGGGCCTTCTTTTCATCCCTCTTCTTGACCACCCTGGGAAGCAGCAAGGAGCCGACGAATATGACGGCCAGGACGAACAGCACGGCCTGAATGGATACGGCAGCCACCTGTATTATGTCCAGGCTTCCACCGCTGGCGATGCCGACCACTACGGCCAGGATGATCATTCCTAGGATATCGTCAATGACCGCGGCGCCGATGATGACCCGGGACTCCACGGTCTGCATCAGGTTCATGTCCTTGATGACGCGCGCCGTGATGCCGACGCTGGTGGCCACCATGGCCGCGCCGACGAACAACGCCTCCAGCTGCTTCCCGGGCCCGAGGGTGAAGATCATGAAAGCGTAGCCGACAATGAACGGGATGATGACCCCGAACACCGCCACGAATATGGCGGTCTTGCCCACCTTGCGTATGGAACTGAAAGGGGTTTCCAATCCTACCGTGAACAGCAGGAATATCACGCCGAGCTCCTTGAGGACCTCGAACACCTCCCTGTCCGAGCCCAGATTGATGAAGTTGTAAAGGAAGGTGTTGGCGATGACCACACCAACCAATATCTCCCCGATGACCGTAGGGATCTTGACCTTGTTGCAGATCATCCTGGCCACTTCGACCAGTACGATAATGACGAAAAGCTGGAACAGCACGGTCTGTATGAAGTCCTCTCCCATCGGAATACCGTATGCCATAGGTCATATATTAAATTCTGAGCAGACCGCTAGATGGGTGTGGCTTGACCTCCTCGGTCCATGCCTCACCACCGGTTATTGGCAAGAATATCGGATGGAGTGTCAAGGCAAAAAAGATAAGTAACAAAAGGCAATCGCAGCGGCCGAGAGGAAATAAGATGTCATTATGGAAGAACCTTCCTTCCGGACGGAATCCACCTGAGATCATCAACGTCATCATCGAGACCCCCAAGGACAGCAAGAACAAGTACGAGGTGTCCAAGGAGTTCGACTGTATGCTTCTGGACCGTGTGCTGCACTCCAGCGTCGTGTTTCCGTTGGCTTACGGACTCATCCCGCGCACGTTCTACGAGGACGGCGACCCGCTGGACGCGATGGTGCTGATAAGCGAGCCGACCTTTCCCGGCTGCGTCGTCGAGGCCAGGCCGATAGGCGTTCTGGAGATGAGCGACGAGAAGGGGCAGGACGACAAGATCTTGACGGTCGCCTGCGGGGACCCGCGCAACAACCAGTACCTGGAGCTGGAGGACATTCCCCAGCACCTTCTGGACGAGATCTCCGAGTTCTTCAAGACCTACAAGAGGCTGGAGGAGAAGAAGGGTACCAACGTCATCGGCTGGCAGGGGCGCGCCCGGGCCACGGAGATCGTTTCCGATTCCTTCATCATGTTCCGCAACAAGTTCGGCTACAAGTGAGTCAGAAACGTCTTTCCCACAACAGCCTTTCACCGCAAGCCGCCCGGACCTTGGCGGCCATCTCTTCGATCCTCATTTTCATCTTGACGCGATGGCCTTCCTGGAAGAATTCTCGAGCGATCTCCGCCCCCACCTGGTCGTCGTTGCCTGGAGCGAGACGGAACAGGTATGAACCGGGGTAGAGCAGCTCTTCGAAGGAGATGCCGTCCTCGTCCCCGTCGGTGATGGCGATGACCGGCACTCCCAGGCGGTAAAGCAAAGCGGAAGCGATCTTGCTGGTGTCGTCCCCCACCGTAACCACATAGGCCGCGTCCCGGCACCGGAACAGGGACTCCTCGGCGCAGTGGTCGATCAAACAGGCGGTGGTTCCGTTGGAGATGAGACTGCGGGGTTCGGCCCTGGTCCGGCGGACCTGTCCGCTGCGGATGATCGCGGTTCGTATGTCAAAGCAGCCTAGCCGTTCTATCCCCGTGGGCTTGGTTCTCACGCCCTCCGCAACCAGTGAACCGTTCGGGGATTGGCGGATGACGACCTTTGAACTTTCTGCTCGGCCGATGACATGGCCGTTGATCCAGACGTTCTCCCCCGGACGGACCCCGCTCAGGACGCGAACGCCATCGATCTCGGATGGGGATTCGTTCCGAAGGTCCAGAAATTCGCTTCTGAGAAAGGGCTGGACCATTTCAAGTCCGTCATCGCGGCCAGTCCAGAGCATGGACGATCCGTTCTCGACCTGCAGCACCGGAATCGATACGGTAATTTTCGACATCACCAGACGGCCGAAGGCCATGGAGCTGTCCCGGTCCTTGCCTTGGTTGACGAGAAGGACGATATCTGAGCATGACGAGGCCCGTTCAATTGCTGCAGAGGGAAGTTCCCTGGAACTTATGTCGATGACCTGCTCCAGCCCGGCGTCTATGACCGCCGCCACCGCGGTGGTGCCCCCGACCGCGGCCCTCACCTCGCCAAAGGACGAGGCCAGGCTGATGATCTCGGATGCCAGTCCGGTGTCTACCGCCTCAGGGCCGTGTACTATCACGGCTATGCGCTTGCCGGTCGTCATCGCCTGGCAATCTAGGGCAGGCTATCTAAATCTAGCGCGTCAGCCCAGCTCTTCCTCTACCTCTTTTCTTCCCCCTTCCAGTTCCTCGCTCTGTTCTGGATCGATGAGCAGCAGGAGCGCCTGGAACTCCCCCACGTGGGTCTTCTCCTCCTTGGCCACGTCTAACAGTATCCGACGGATCTTATGGTCGTCGGTCATGGCGGCCAGCTGCTCGTAGAGGCTGACGGCGTCCAGCTCGGCGATGATGGCCGCCCTCAGTATCTCACGGTCCAGGTGGTCGGCCTTCAGGGCCTCCAGGTCAACGGGTATCTTGGACATCATGGTATCTGAGTGCATCTACGAACTTCCTGATTCATAAGACTGATGGACAACCTCGTGAAGAATGTGAATGAGCCCTAGCAACGACTAAATCGCCATTTGTCCATGACGGTCGAAGGTGAGACGGATGTTCGGCGGAGGGAGCGATGGGAAGGAGATGCCGAAGCTTCACCGGGTGGAGGAGCCCGTTCAGAACACCCCTAAACCTCCGCAGGTGCCGATATCGGCCATCGTGCTGGCGTCCGTGGGCGGTATGCTCCTCTTCATGGGCCTGTTCTTTCTGCTGGTGGCCGGACTGGGCGTAGGCGGTTTCCTCATTCCTTCGTTGGCAGTGATCGCTGTCGCGGCCATCATGATGCTCGTCGCCTGGAACATCTGGAGAAAGACCCGGGCTCTCCATGAGGAGCGACAGGAGGAGGAGAAGGACCGCTTGCTCTGTGATTACTGCGGGGGAACGAACGCCGAGGGTGACCTGCAGTGCCGATTCTGCGGCGCCCCGCTTCGCTGATCTCAGGTTCCGATGTACCCGCCGTAGGTGGCCTTCTTGCAGACAGGGAGCTTGCCGTTCAGGCACTTCTCCAGGATGTCCGAGACCTTGCCCTCGCACCCGGCGTGTACCTTGATCCCCGCGGACTCGAGCTGCTTGAACGCCTTCGGCCCGATGGTGCCGGTGATGACGATATCGACCTTCTGCTTTGCGAGTTCGGCAGCGCTCCTGATGGCCGACTCGCTGCCGCCCTTCTTCACCAGGTTCTCCATGACCATGCTGTTCTCCGGGCTTCCCTCGAAGATGATGAAGAACGAACTTCTCGCCATGGGGGCGATCTCCCCGTCCAGGCCGTCGCCTTTGGACGTCACCGCCATCCGGCATGGCCTCTCGCCCTTGGGGGCGTTCTTCTTGGTTGCCATTTTAACACCTGATAGAGGTTGGCCTTGCCACCTTAAGAGCCTTTCGAACCGACCTTCCGTTCATCCGGCCCTTGTTGTTCGATACGCTCGCACATGACCGTTTTCAATCTCCACGGTAAAGGTTATTACTGAACAGGGAATGCCCAAAAAAGGGAAGAAAATGGGCGATGGTGATGAGGTGGTCATCGACGTGAAGGGTCTGGTAAGGAAGTACCACAGCA
>DUJZ01000028.1 GCA_013329565.1 Methanomassiliicoccales archaeon | reverse complement strand
TATGGAGACCACCGCCATGTCGGTGCTGGCCATCGCCGTCGCCTTGATATCTTCTTACGAGCTCGGTGTTCTGGCCTCGCCGGACGTTGCCCACGAGTTCATCTATGGCCTGTACGGCACCGCCGTGGCCACCATGGGCATGCTCGCCACCTGCGCCTTCGTGCTGGCCGAGGACACCTTCGGGCCCATCACCGACAACGCCGGCGGAATCGTCGAGATGTCCGGTCAGCCCGAGGACGTTCGCGTCAGGACCGACCGCCTGGACTCCATCGGCAACACCACCAAGGCCCTGACCAAGGGGTACGCCATGGGTGCCGCGGCCCTCGCCGCCTACCTGCTGTTCGGAGCGTTCTTCGAGCAGGTCGCCAAGATCCGCGGCATAGACATCCTGGCCTTCTACGAGAGCTTCACCGTGGACCTGTTGCAGCCTGTGGTCTTCGTCTCCGCCATGATCGGTGCCATGCTGGTCTACCTGTTCACCTCGCTAGCGATCAGCGCCGTGGGCAAGGCCGCCGGGGACATGATCGCCGAGGTTCGCCGCCAGTTCAAGGAGAGGCCCGGCATCCTCGCCGGTACCGAGAAGCCGGACTACGCCACCTGCGTGGACATCAGCACCAAGGGCGCCCTGAAGGCCATGATCCTGCCCGGCATACTGCCGGTCGTGGTCCCTGTGGCATTGGGGCTAATCCTGAGGTACGCCTACCCTGACAACAACGATATGGCTGTCATGGGTGTCGGCGCATTCCTCATGGTCGCCACCATTTCCGGTGTGCTCATGGCCCTCTTCCTGAACAACGGTGGAGGAGCCTGGGACAACGCCAAGAAGTNNCACCGTCGGGGATCCGTTCAAGGACACCGCCGGTCCCTCGCTCCACGTGCTGGTGAAGCTGCTGTCGACCATCACCCTGGTCTTCGCCGTGCTCTTCGTGGTCTGAGCAAAAACCCTTTCCATCCCTTTTCTTTTTTTGTCCAGCATCACGAACGCTTATATGCTCGATGGTCAATCTTTATATAACAGATTTATCATGCCAAGGTAGTTAAGAGGATTCCTCATGTACATGTTGACCCAAAGGGAAAAGGTAGTTCGCATCCCGCCCAACAGGTTGGGCGATGACGTGGACGAGGTGGTCAATGAGCTTGCCCGAGAGTCTTACGAAGGTAAGATCGAGGGAGACGACTCGCTCACCGTCATGATCAGGAACATCGAGCCTGTCGGCGAGGGCCGCATCGTGCACGGTGACGGGGCGGTATACCAATCGGTCAGGTTCGATTCCCTGGTCTTCAAGCCGATGATCAACGAGGTCGTGGAAGGGCATGTCTGCGAGGTACTGAAGTTCGGGGCCTTCGTGCGCTTCGGACCTTTGGACGGACTTCTGCACGTGAGCCAGGTCATGGACGACCGCATGGATGCTGATGAGCAGAACCAGAGGCTCATCGGCAAGGACACCAAGCGCGAGATCAAGATCGGCGACCTGGTCAGGACCAGGATAGTCACCCTTTCCTTCAACGAGCGCAACCCCCGCGAGAGCAAGATCGGGCTGACAATGAGGCAGCCCGGCCTGGGCAAGAGGGAATGGATCACTGAGGACCGGGCCAAGAAAGGAGGCCAGGAGAAATGAAGGGAGTAATCAGGGCCTGCAAGGTCTGCTCCGCCATCACCGAGGAGGAAAAGTGTCCGCTTTGCGGCGGGGATACCTCCAAGGACTGGCAGGGCTACGTGGTCATCATCGACCACACCAAGTCCGAGATCGCAAAGAGGATGAACATTGACAAGAACGGTAAGTTCGCCCTCAAAGTGCGCTGATCTGGAAGTTCCGCCCAAAGGGTGGAGCATGCCGGACAGCATGAGGGGCGAACTAGGCATACCATTCGGAAGTCTGTTCAAGGGCGAGGACGTCCTTGACGCGCTCTCCGCATGTGACAGGCTCATCGCGGTGGGGGACGTGGTCTCCAGCACCCTTATAAACAAGGGTGTCATCCCCCATTTGACGGTTTACGACCGGCGCAGCGAAAGGAAGGATCTGGGGGCGGGAAAGCATCCCGCCGACCTTCTAGCTGTGCCGGAGACGAACGTGGAGAATCCCCCCGGGTCCATAACCCCTGGACTGGTCAAGGCCATGATCGATGGCCTGGAGTCCCCGGGAAAGACCAAGGTCCGGGTGATAGGGGAGGAGGACCTGGCCGCGCTGGTGTGCGCCGCCATAGCTCCGGCAGGGTCCTGCCTTGTGTACGGTCTCCCGGGAAAGGGAGTGGTGCTGGTGCATACCGACACCGAGATAAACCAGGCGGCGCAAAGACTGATACGCTCAATGGAGGTATTGAAGTGAAGATCGAGATCGAGAACAAGAAGCCCAACGCCCTGATGGACCGCACCGAGGTCAACTTCAAGGCGGACCACAGCGGAGAGGGTTCTCCCAAGAGGGCCGACGTGAAGGCGAAGCTGGCGGAGGTCCTGGCGGTAAGCAAGGACAAGGTCGTCATCGACCACATGGAGACCGAGTTCGGAATGGGCGTCAGCACCGGGTACGCCAAGGTGTACGGCAGCGCTGATTCGGCCAAGAAGTTCGAGAAGAACTACATCCAGGCCAGGAACGGGCTCGCCGAGCCGAAGAAAGCGGGCAAGAAGAAGTGAGGTGTGAACCATGGCTGCTCCCAAGAAGAAAGAGGTCAAGAAGGAAACCCCGTCGGCAAAGAAGGACTACTACCAGGCCAAGGGGGAGAAGCTGGAACGGTTGAAGAAGAGCTGTCCCAAGTGCGGTCCTGGGGTGTTCATGGGCGAGCACAAGGACCGGACGTCCTGCGGCAAGTGCGGATACACCGAGTTCAAGAAGAAGTGAGCGCGACTCGATCTTCCCTTCCCACGATGGCGGGCTGATAGGTCATGGTGTTCCAATGACCGCGGGCCTGTAGTGTAGCTTGGATATCACTGAAGCCTCCGGAGCTTCGAACTGGGGTTCAAATCCCCACAGGCCCGCCTTAACCCTCAATTCCAACATCTTCTTATCTATCCAACCTGTTCTCCTGGACATGCAACTAACTCCGGAGGAGCAGGCCATGCTGGCCGGCAAGGAGGGCAGGGCCAAGCGCAAGGCCATGGAGCTTTTGGTGGCCTTGGGTGCGATATATGGCGCCGATCGTCTCATTCCCATCACCTCCGCCCACCTCTCCGGTGTTTCATACAAGACCATCGGCGAGGGCGGCATCGATTTCCTGGAGGAGATGGCTGCTGACGGAAGAGTTACCGTTCCCACCACCCTGAACCCCATGGGCATGGACGGCGAGCGCTGGAAGGAGATGGGCGTGGACGAGCATTTCGCCCAAAGGCAGATGCACATTATTTCTCTATACGAAAAGATGGGTGTGGAGGTCAACTGCACCTGCACCCCCTATTTATTGACGAACCGGCCCAAGGTCGGCGATCACATTGCCTGGGCGGAGTCCTCGGCGCTATCGTTCGCCAACTCCGTCCTTGGTGCGCGGACGAACCGGGAAGGGGGGCCGGGAGCGCTCGCCGCGGCCATCACCGGACGGACCCCGAACTACGGCCTGCATCTTGACCAGAACCGCAAGGCCACTCACGTGGTCGAGGTGGATAAGGACATAACCAAGGACGAATGGTCCCTGGTCGGCCATGCGGTGGGGCGAAAGCTCGGGGCGTGCATCCCGTTCTTCCGCGGTCTCGGCAGCGATGTCAACGGGCTTAAATCGTTAGGGGCGGCCATGGCCGCGGCCGGGTCGGTGGCCATGTTCATGGTGGAGAAGGTCACGCCGGACCAGCCCGAATCGTTGGAAGGGCTGCCGGTGGTCAAGATCACCCGGCAGGACATCGAGGACACCGTGAGGCGCCTGCGTACCGGGACGAAACCGGACCTCATCGCCATCGGCTGCCCGCACCTCTCGGAAAGGGAGATGAAGGAGCTGGCGGGGTTCCTTGACGGAAAGAAGAAGAAGGGCGACGTGGAGGTGTGGTTCTGCACTTCGAAAGGCATCTGGCTGCGCTGCCCCAAGGAGAGGGCGGTGCTGGAGCGCTTCGGCAAGGTGCTCTGCGACACCTGCATGGTCGTGGCGCCCATCGAGGTCGGGCACAAGGTGACCGCAAGCGATTCCGCCAAGGCCTGTTCCTATCTTCCCGGGCTCTGCTCGCAGAAGGTGTTCTGCGGCTCCCGGCGCGAGCTCATGGAGTTGATACTGTGAAGCTTAAGGGGCGGGAGATATTCAAAGGGAGGGCGATCGGACGGCTGCTTGTGCTGGACGAGGCGTTCAGCTTCCTCGGCGGCGTCGACCCCAAGACCGGTCTGCTGACAGTGGCCTCCGGTCGGGAAGGGGAGAACGTCGAGAACCGCATCCTGGTGTTCCCGTACGGGAAGGGTTCCACGGTCGGCTCGTACACCATAATGGACCTCAAGAAGAACGGCCACCTGCCGGCGGCGATCGTGAACGTTCAGGCCGAAACGATCGTAGCCACCGGGGCGGTCATGGCCGGGGTGCCGATGATCGATTCCATCGACATAAGCCTTCTCAGAGACGGCGATAGGGCGGTGGTCATCGGCGACGGGCTGGACATGATGGACCTGGTGGAGAAGAGGGTGGTCACCTGCGTTCTCCGCCGCAAGGGGAAGATGCTCATCCTCAAGCGCAGCCAGAAGGTAGGCACCAACAAGGGTAAGTGGGCCGCCGTCAGCGGTTTCATCGAGCGTGGCGAGAGACCGGAGGAGACCGCCCTGAAGGAGATAGTTGAAGAGACCGGGATGACCACCGCCCGCCTGGAAGGGAGGGCGGAGACGCTGCGCATACGAGACGGCATTTACGTCTGGAGCATCTATCCGTTCCTGTTCGAGGTCGGGGACGAGGAAGCAAGGCTGGACTGGGAGCACACCGAGTGCGCCTGGGTGGACCCTGCGGAGCTCGAGGGGTACGACACCGTTCCCGGCTTCCGCAAGGTGCTGGACGTACTGGGACTATAAGGTCCCGTCCATTTCCTTCTCCAGCAGGTTCAGCTCGTTGGCGTCCAGAGTGGAGGGGTTCAGCACCATCATCATTATGGAGTTGTTTATGGCCACCTGGTCCCTGAGCGACTGCACGAACCGCAGCACCGTCAGGAAGTTGTTGTTGGTGATCAGATACTCCAATCCATCCAGCAGCACCACGCCCTGCCCCTGGGTCAGGAACTGTTCTAGCGAATAGTTCAGCTTCTCCAGGTCCTTGGGGCGCAGGCTGTCCTCCTTGCCCACGTTGCTCAGCCAGACGATCGGCGTTTCGCCAAGATCGTATTTGCTGCGGATCTTCACCGGATAGTTCCTGGTGATGCAGAATCCGCGCTTGCCCTTCTTCACCTGCTCCATGAACAGCTCGTACGAGCGGTCGGAACGGTCGTCCTTTATCAGATAGCTGTAGCCGTCCTGCAGTCCGTTGACCTTCGGTGCTTCCGGCTCCTCCTCCACCGCCTCGACGCGTAGAGAGGTGCCGCAATCAGGGCAGTTCAGGTCCTTGGCGGTCACCTCGTGCCCGCACTTCGAGCAGGCCGAACATCGCTGGAACCCTCCGTCGGCCACGTATTTCAGTATCTCGTCGATGGTCTTGCTTCCCAACCCGGGAACGTTCTTCAGCTCGTCCCTGTCGGCCGATTGCAACCGGTCCAACGAATCGTATCCGGCGTCGTAGAGCATCTCCGCCTTGAGCTCGTTCATGCGCGGGATGCGCAGAAGGTACGGCGTTATCTCCGACTTGTCCATGGTCTTGCCGGTACCTTCCTGGACGGCCTTGCCCACCTCGGCGTTGCGATCGGAATGATGAAGCGCCCGGCGCACGTCGGCCTTGGGCAGCTTGGTGATCTCCTCGATCCTCTCTTCGCCCAGCTGCTTGAGGTCGGCCTCCGTGCGCACGCCTGCGTCCACCAGGGCCTCGGCGGCCTTGGCGGTGATGCCCGGTATCTTGGCCAGCTCCTTTATGGAGTCCTTCAGGTTCATGGAGGAGACGCCTATCTCCACCGTCTCCCCCTCTATCTCCCATTTGCCGACCTGTTCGCCGTGCACCTCCATGACCAGCTCCAGTGATTTGGATCGTACCTCGGACATGATGTGCTGCTTCCACATCTTGACGTACTCGGCCACCTTGCTGTCCGTGAGGATCTCCACCTTGATGAACTCCTCGACGTCCAGCTTCAGGTCCTTGCGGGTCTGCTGCACCCGACGGATGATCTCCCTGGAGAAGCCCTCCGCCTCTATCTCGCGGGTAACCTCGAAGTCCAGGTAGAGCTCGCCGCCGCTGAACGTTGCAGCGTAGACGTCCTTGGGCAATGAGACGGTGAAGGAGACCATGTTCGGTTCGATCTTCACCAGCTGTCCCTCGATACCCAGTGAATATTCGCCGCGCTGCATGCTCTCTTTGATCAGGCCGGCCGGGCGGCTCTGCAACAGGACCGCTATCTTGGAAGCCCATTGCCGATAGACCTTACCTATGGCCATGGGGTTCGGGACCACGTTGAGGACGGTCTCCGACCATTCCTCGCCGGTGCCGACATACTCGATCTTCTTCACGTTGGCCTGGGACTTTAATATGTCCTCCAAAGCCCTCAGCGAGATCAGGGAGTCGTTGCTGTCGACCTTTATGACCACCCTCTTCATCGGCCAGCGCAGCTTGACGTTCTTGAGCTGCCGCTCGTGGGTAACAGTGTCCACGATCTCCTGCACCATGGACATGGCCTTCTCCAGGCGCTCGTCCACCTTGGTCAGGTCGCTGTTCGGCCAGTCCATCATGTGCACGGTCGGCTTCGAACCGTCCATGTGCCGGTAGACCTCTTCCGCCAGATGCGGACATATCGGGGCGAGCAACAGCGCCGTGTCCATGATCGCGTCGTACAGTGTGCGATAGGCGGCCAGCTTTCCGGCGTCGCCCTCCTCGCTCCACATGCGGTCCCTGATCAATCTAACGTACCACCTGGACAGGTCGTCCAGGATGTACTGCTCAAGCGCCCGCCCGGCCTTGTGCAGCTCCAGGGCGTTCACCTGTCGGGTGAACTCGTTCTTGAGCTTCTCCGTACGGGAGATGAGCCAGAGGTCCTCCTGGTTCAGGTGAGCTCGGACGGCCTCCTTGGTGATGCGCTGCGGCTCGAAGCGGTCAATCGCCATGTAGGTCGTGGCGAAGTTGACCACGTTCCAGAACACGTTCAGCGTCTTGCGGGCGTTCTTGACGCCCTCCATCTGGAAGGAGACGTCCTCCCAGGGGGCGGATGTTTTCAACAGATAGAAGCGCAAGGCGTCCGCACCATGCTCCCTGATGACCTTTCCCGGCTCGACGACGTTGCCCTTGCTCTTGGACATCGGCTGACCCTGGCTATCCAGCATCCAGCCGTGCATGAGCACCGATTCGTAAGGCGCCCGTCCGAAAGCGATCACGCCGGCCGCCAACTGCGAATAGAACCAGCCGCGGGTCTGATCGTGAGCTTCAACTATGAGCTTGGCTGGCCACAGGCGCTCGAAGGCATCCCGCTTCTTCGGGAATCCGAGCTGCGCCCAGGAGGCCACGGCCGAATCGAACCACACGTCAAGAACGTCCGGTACGCGGCTCATCTTGCCGCCGCACTTGGGGCACACCAGCTTCACGGAGTCTATCCAGGGGCGGTGAAGCTCCATATCTTCAACGTAACCTTCAGCTCCCTTCAGCTCGTCGGTCATGCCGACCACCCTCATTTCGCCGCAGGAGCAGGTCCATACCGGGATAGGTATGCCCCAGTACCTCTGTCGGGAGATGCACCAGTCGCGGGCGTTCATGGTCCAGTCGTACTCGCGGGAGGAACCGGCCCAGTCGGGGGTCCAGCGCACCTTCTCGATCTCCTCCAGCATCTGGTTCTTTACCTGGGTGATCTTCAGGAACCATTGATCGGTGGTTCGGAACAGAACAGGTGATTTGCAGCGCCAACAGTGTCCGAAACGGTGCTCTATGGTGCCGCTGAAGAACAGGCGGTCCTTGGCCTCCAGGTCCTTGATCAGCTCTGGATTGGCCTTCTTGATGTGCATGCCTACGTACTTGCTTCCCACCAAGGGGGTGTACACCCCGGCCTCATCGACAGGGCAGAACGGCTCCAGGCCGAACTCCTTTCCCAGTTCGAAATCCTCGGGGCCGTGGCCGGGGGCGATGTGCACCAGTCCGGTGTTGGACGCCTCGACGGTCTTCGACGGAAGCACCTTGTGCAGCCATTTCCCGGTGGCCTGCGACTGATAGGGAACCTCGTCAACGAAGGGAGTTATGTATTCCACACCGACCAGGTCGTCTCCCTGGATGGTCTGCAGGACCTCGTACTTCTCCCAGCCGCCGAGGGCCTTTATCTCCTCTTCCAGCCCCTTCATTATGATGACCGTGTCGGTGACTCCGATGCGCCGGTAACGGACCTTGACGTACTCGAAGTCCGGGTGAGCCGCGACCGCCAGATTGGCCGGCAGGGTCCAGGGGGTG
>DUJZ01000021.1:527-9957 GCA_013329565.1 Methanomassiliicoccales archaeon | reverse complement strand
ATCTTCTGGCTCTTGGTCTGCTTCACGTAGTCGGTGAAGAAGTGCCGGACCACGATGCTCAGGCTGGTCATGAACGCGCCGGTTATGAACAGGGATACGACCGGGAACGAGCCGTCGAAGCCCCAGAGGGGCTCCAGGCCGTATCCCACGAACTTACCGAGGGTGGTCCTGAGGTTGTTGTCGAACATCACGAATATGGCCATGATGAAGACGAAGATCAGCAGCATCCTGCTGGTCGTCGCCTTGGGGTCAGCAGCCTTAGCGTCAGCCATTTCTCATCACTCTCCTCCAAAGAATCCCCTCAGTACGGGGTGCATCTCCATCATCTGCTCGCGTCCCAGTGCTTCGTAGAACTGGATCATGATGCCCACGGCCAACAGCACACCGGTTCCGCTGGCGTTACCGACGGTACCGATGAGGTCAGCTCCCGCGGCCAGTCCTCCGACGACGGCACCGGATATCACCGTCACTATTGGGATATATCTCTCCAGCACGCGCTTGAGCACCCGGGGGTCACGACGGAAACCGGGGATCTGCAGCCCGGAGGACTCGATCTGGCGAGCGACAGCTTCCGGTCCCATGTTGGTGGTCGCTATCCAGAACTTGGCGAACAGGACCGAACCGCCTACCATCACACCCACGTAGATCAGCACGTGGGCTATGACCTGCAAGCTGTTATGTCCGTACACCATGCTTCCATACGTTTCCGGGTTAAGGAGCGGCAATAGCCAATTCCCGACACCGCTCGGCGTGGAAAGGTACCAGGCCAGTCCGGACGTGGGATAGTTCTCCCCGGCCGGATAGACGCCCAATAGCGGATTTCCTCCCAGCAGCGGTATTCCGCTCAAAGCGTCGTTCGTATAGAACAACATGGTGAACATACTAATGTTGGCAAGCAGCGCGGCCATCAGGATGACCGGGATGTTGGAGGCGTAGATCAGTTTGATCGGGTATCTTCCGCGCGCTCCCCTTGCCGTGCCGTGCGCCAATGGCAGTTCTATGCGGGCCGATTCGACGTAGGCCACGAACAGGAAGATGATTATCGTCCCCACTAGAGCAATGAGCGGATTGGGATTGGCTATCAATATCTGTTCATAGCCTCCGCCGACCAAGTCCGCTCCGGATTGGTGCGTAAGGATGTAGATGGTCTTCGGTATGGTGCCGACAGGCAGGTTGCTGTTGCTCAGGGGCAGATTGCGATCCAGCCCTTCAGCGTTCAGCGTTCCAGTGAACAGCGATTCCGCGACACCCGCGGCAATGAACAGCGATATTCCGCTCCCGATGCCCCATTTGGACACCACTTCGTCCATCAGGAACACCAGGTACGAACCGACGCACAACTGAACGACTATGATCAGCCTGGCGATGTTCTCTCCCCGGAGGAAACCGGAGTCGCCGAACGTGCCGTCAAGGCCGCCTATGAAGGCTTCGGACGGCACCAGGTATCCGAACACCTGGGGAACCGCCTCCACCAATATCATCACTAATACCAGGAACTTCTGGCTGCTCTGATAGACCGCCTTGTCATCGCGGTTCGTTAGGTCCAACTTGATTATCTTGGCCCCCACGAACAACTGCATGATGATGGAGGCGGTGACTATCGGGCCGATGCCCAGATGCATAAGAGAACCCTGTGCCCCGGCCAATATGGCCCGGTACTGGGCGAAGAGGTCGACCGTCTTTTCGCCATCCAGCCCGTACAGGAAGATGTTGGTCATGATAAAGTAGAAAACCAGTATCACTACGACCCACAGCATCTTGGTCCGGAAATGGACGTGCCCCTCGGGTTTGGAGACCGCCGGGAGGCGGTCGGTAATGGGTTTCAGCTTGTACAGCTTGCTCTTCTGGTCATCGGCCATTGGTATCACGCGATACTTACTCTGGCAGCACGATATGCCCGCCTGCTTCTTCAACTTTAGCCTTGGCCAAGACGGTCGTCTCGGGGACCAAGACCTCGAAGGGCGTGCTCACTTGGCCGTTCCCCAGCAGCTTGTCGATGCCCAGGGCGGTGAGGTCGACGGTTATCTTACCGTCCTTCTCCACCGCGGTTCCCTGGGCCTTCATGACATCCAGTATCTGCTCCAGGTCTCCCACGTTCATGGTGATCTTGGCGGATACCATCTTCTGGGGTCGCTTGAAGCCGTGCCGGCCAAAGTGGTCGGGCATGTATTTCAGCATGTACTGGACCTTGTGCTTGTGCAAGCCGGCGTTGCCCTTGCCGCCGCGCTTTCCGGCGCCACGTCCGGCCTTCTTGCCGCGGCCGTGGGTCCTGGAGCCTCTGAACTTCTCGGTTCTGCTAACCATTCATATCACCTTCAGATCATCCTGGAGATGAGGTCGTTTATCTCCTCTCCCCGATAGCCCAGGGCGCCCCCGGCCCCGAATCCGCGCTTTACGCCCTCGTATCCCTTCTTGGGGGGGCTCAGACGGAAGAGCGGCTTCACGTCCTTCATGTCCGAGTACTTGGTCTCGCCTTTGGATATGCCCTTGGCGAGGGCCATGATCGAACCGAAGGGGGTGTTGTCCTTGACCACATCGTCGTCGATGGGCTTGTCGCCCATCAGCCGGCCGCGGAACTTGATCATGCGGGCCAGCGTCTCTTCGGAAACCTCGCCCCAGGTGATGTAGTCCTTGGCCTTCATCAGCATTCCCTTGATCTCGTCCGTCTCCGGAAGGATCACGCAGTGGTTCGCCCTGGTGAGGCGGAGCATGCGCATGGTATCCTCAACTTCGTGGCGGACACCGGAGTGGCCGCGTACACGTATCGCTGCGTATGCCATGTTCACTCCTCCTGTCCAGGAGCGGCGTCCTCGGCCATGTGCAGTTGCACCGGTCCGCTCACTATGTGCTGCCTCTTCTCCTGCTCCTCGGAAACACGCATCTCGATGGTGTTCCTGAGCGCGTAGTAAGTGGCGTACGCATAGTTCACGGTGGTCTTGGTATGCCCCTTGGCGAAGCCCCAGGAGTCCTTAACGCCCGCGAGCGTCAGAATGCTCTTGGCCACGTCGCCCACCGCCAGGGATATGCCCCTGGGTGCGGGCTTCAGGTAAACCTCCACCGAGCCGGACTTGCCGACCACGGTGAACGGGAGCGAGTGCGGCGTGCCGCATCCGCATTCCCAGGAACCACATCCGCGCTTTATCTCGATGATGTTCAGCTTGGCGTTGTCGATGGCCTTGCGGATGGAAGGTCCTACCTCCTTCCCCTTGGCCCGGCCGATGCCGATGAACCCGTCGCCGTTGCCGACCACGCAGGTGATACGGAACTTGACCCTCCTGCCGGAGTCGGTCATCCTCTGAACTATGTTCACGTCGATGACCTCGTCCTTCAGGTCGGGGAGCAGTATGTCCACTATCTCCGCCTCGCGCAGGGGGAGCTTGGTGGCCAGGGCCTGGCTCATGGTGGTTATCTCACCGTTGAGCACCATCTTTCCCAGTCTGGTCTTCGGTACCCAATCCATCTCAGTTCGCCTCCATGCGGGTCTTGATGTCCTTGATCATCTTTTCCACGTCGTCGCCGACGTGCTTCCCGGCCAGGCGTTCCTTGCTCGGCAGCACGTCCTTGCCGTGGGGTATGTTCATTCCGGCGTCGACCAGTCCCTTCAGGGCGGCGAACACCGTGGCGCCCTTGGCGGGCACCCTGAGGCCAATGTCGAGCACGGCCTCGCTGACTCCCTTGGCCACGGCCTTCTTCCCGGCCAGGTACCCGGTGAGGTACGCGGCGGGAACGTTCCCGGTGGCCTTGTTCCATCCCATCTCCAGCAGTTCGCGGGAGTGGGCGGTGACCAGGACCTGGTCCCCCTGGGGGTCGAAGTCCACGATCTGTACGTTGACGTGGCGCAGGGAAACGCGTACGACGGCACGCGGGACCCTGGCCCTAAGCAGCCTCTGCCTCTGTCTATAGTCAGTGCGTCCCTCGCGCCGACGGCGGAAGGCCACTTTGTATCTCGGTCCTTGCGCCATCAGTTATCCTCCTTGAGGTAGCCTTCGGTCTTCAGGTGCATGAGCAGGTTGTTCCTGCTCCTGAACATGCCGCCCTTGGCCTTCATGTAGAATTCGCGGTATACGGTCCGGCTGATCGTCCCCTCGTCCCGCAGCTGTCGCAGCGTGGCGCGCAGGGGCCTGATCGTCTGGATCCAGGCCTCCTTCTTCGGCCTTCTGGCGTTGGAGGTACCTTTCCTGCTGCCCTGTCCACGCCTGCGTCCCTTGGCCTTCTGGGCCAGCCGGTGGCGGGCCCGACCTCGGGAGATGCCCTGCCTGGGCAAGGCGCGGATGGACCCGGACTGGATAGCTGTCCTTATGTCCGCCCGGGTTATGGCGTCTGCGACATCCTCTATGCGGTTGGGGTCTATCCAGACCCGGTTCTCACCGCATTTCAAGACTTCGGCCGCCATGCGCTTCTGGTTCTTGAGATCCATCTGTTTCACGTCCTGTTCAATACGCGGATGCTTAGATCATCCGCCTTCTCGATGATTGCCATTCTCTTCTTCCCGCCCACGGTGCCGCCTATGCGTATCGCCTGCACCTTGGGGTCCACGGCCTCCACTTGGCCAGGGTTGTACACCATGACCTCCCGGAATCCGGAGGGGTGATAGTCGCGCACCATCTTCGGGCCGCGGAAGCCGATCGAGACGACCGGCGGGCGGTAGGAAAGGTGCCTCCTCATCTTGGAGTGAATGCCCCTGGGCTTCCTCCACTTCTCCCCGAGCCTCTGGTATCGGAACCACTCCTGCCTCTTGAATGCGGGGCGGGCGTCGTTCTTGGCGCTCCTGATCTCCAGGGCGGCCTTGATATCATCGTCCAGGACCGGCTTCACCTTCGGTACGGCCTTCTCCTCGTCCTCGACGATCTCCGTCTCGGCTTCCGTCTCGGAAAGCATCTCGAGCCAGTGGTCGGCGATCTTGTTGCCGACCCCGTCCAGCTCGTCCACGATGACCTTCTTGCGGTCAGCGTCCCTCAGGGCCTCCAGGAGCTCTTCCAGTTCCTTTATGCCCAAATCGGCCAGCTGAGCGGTGTATTCCTCCCGGTAGTAGGGGAGGTCCTGTATCCTGTTGATCTCCTTCTTGGCCGACATTACTTGGGCCTCCTTGCCTTCTCTACGATGTATATACCATCCTGGAAGACCCTGGGATCGAATCCCCTGATCTTGGTGGCGCGTTCGATGTTGGCGGCGGTCTGCGAGACCTTCTCCAGGTCGGAGCCGGTGACGAAGACCTCGGCGCCCTTAATGCTGACCTTCGCTCCAGCCAATATGGGCGCGGAGCGCGGGGCCTTCTCTCCCAGGAAGTTCTCGATGACGAACCTGTCGCCCTTCACCGCGATCTTCATGGGGAAGTGGGAGTAGACCATCTTCATGGCGTACTCGAACCCGTGGTTAGCACCCTCGACCATGTTCCTCAGGTGGGACGCGTACGTCCCGACCAGGGCCTTCTCCTTGTTGCGGGGGTACTCGCACTCCACGTGGAAGTGGTCCTCCTTGAAGGTGACGATCACCTTGGGGTGGCTGAAGTCTCTGGTTACCGTGCCCTTCGGTCCCTTTACGGTGACCTCGGCCCCCTTCATGGTGACCTTCACTTCACTGGGCACGTGCACCTGGTCGTCCAAATGTCCGGTTACAGTCATTTAAATCCCTCAGTACACGAACGCGAGCAGCTTCCCGCCCACGCCCTTCTCCTTGGCTTCCATGTGGGTTATCACGCCGTCGGTGGTGGTCAGTATCAACACTCCGAAGTCCTGGGCCGGCAGGTACCGGGCCTCGAACTGCTCCATGTTGACCTTCTTCACCGAGTAGCGCGGCTTGATCACGCCGCAGTTGTTGATCCTGCCTTCCAGCATGACCTTGAACACTCCGGCCTTTCCGTCCTCTATGAACTCGAACTGGTTGATATAGCCGTTGTCCTGCATCACCTTGAGGACCCGGCCGATAAGCTTCGAGGAGGGCCTTATCATGCACTCGCTCTTGCCCACGGCCGCGGCGTTCTTGATGGTGGACATCGCATCATTCAATGGATCGCTCTGCATTTTTTTCACCTCACGAGTACTTCTTGAACCCTATCTGCGGCGCGATCTCCCTGAAGCATTGCCGGCAGAGGTGCATGCCATACCGGCGGACAATGCCCCGTCTGCGGCCACACCTGGTGCAGCCCACGCTTCTTCCGAACTTCTTCTTGGGCTTCAATCGATCACCTCGACGTTGAACTTCTGTTTGATGAACTCCATGGCCTCAGGCCTGGTCATGCGGTGGGTGTGGGGTATGGAGCGGCGCATCACGCGGCGCCTGGCCACACGCTTCCCAGGCCTCTGTATGGACACGCTGATGTCCATTCCGAATATGCCGATCTCGGGGTCGTACTTCATCCCGGAGAAGTCGGTGTAGTCCGGCACTCCGAAGGACAGGTTGCCTTCCCGGTCGAAGGAGTATGAAGCGATGCGGTTCTCACGGATGGTGAACGCCCTCTTCAGGAAATCCTCGGCCTTCTCTCCCCTAAGGGTCACGAGGCATCCGATGGGCTGTCCCTCGCGGATGCCGAAGTCGCGGTTGGTCACCTTGGATATGGTCTGCTTGGACTTCTGCCCGGTGACCATCTCGATGACCTTCTGCGCTTTGACCAGGCGGTCGCCGGATTCGCCAACGCCCATGTTGACGACGACCTTCTCGATGCGCGGCAGGCGCATGACGTTGTCGCTCATACCGCTCTCACCTCGGGCAGGGCGACCTCAGGGGTCTTGTTGCCGATGACGAACACGTTGTCCTTGACGGTCAGCTTGCCGTTCTTGAATCGGACCAGGTTCGGGGCGGTGGAGCGCTCCTCGACCTGCTCTTCCACCACGTTTATCTGTCCAGCGTTGGAGCCGCTGACGATCATGGCCACGTTGCCCTGGACCAGCTTGTACGCGTCCAGTATGTTCTGGCTCGGCACCTCGACCTTCAGAACGTCGCCGGTCTTGTAGCTGTCCGACCCGACCAGTATGTTGCGCCCGTCGTGCAGGTTCAGCTGCAGGCGGCCGCCGGACACATAGGTCTTGTTCTCGATGCGGCACAGCTTCCACTTGGCGCGGTCCTCGGTTATCTCCACGAGCATGAACTTGCCGCGTTCGTCCATCAGCATGCGGTAGTGCTTGCCGTTGGCGGGTATGCTGATGACGTCCATCAGGCCTATCGGGAACTTCTCCTCGGTGATGACCTTGCCGTCCACCAGCACATTCTTCGCGGAAAGGACCTTCTTGGCCTCGGCGGCGGTGTTCACTACCTTCAGCATGTCCCTCAGGACCACGCTCAAAGGCATGCATCCGTCCAGCGAGTGCGGGCCGGGGTTGGGGCTGGTCACCCATACGTTGCTCTTCCTGGGCACCGGCCAGCTCTTCGGTGCATTAAGTCTCTTCAGATCTTGGGTCACTGGGAACCCTCCTCGTATTGCAGCTTCTGCTTGCGATAGTTGTCCTTCATGTCCAGCTTGGTGACTTCCACGTTGGACGCGTGGACCGGCCTCTCGGTCATGGTGCCGTCGGCCTTGGCTATGGTGACGCCCTCAACGATCAGCTTGCCGTTATGGGTGTCAACGCTGGTTACCTTGCCCTCCAGGCCGAGGATGTCCTCGTCCCCGCGGACCACCATGACGGTGTCTCCCTTGACCACGCGTACGGTACGGCGGCCCAGCTTCTTCTTCAGCTCTTCGCTGAGGTGGGAGCCGACGCTCTTGTTGCGCACGTGGTTGGGGGCGTTGTACAGCGCCTTCCTCTGCTTGCTTGCGTACTTGCTCGTCATTTCCTGCACCTCACACTATGGTCGAAGCGGTGGCGGCTACGCGCGGCCAGCGCTCGGCGGCCTCCCTGGCCACCGGTCCCTTTATGTCGCTTCCCTTGGTCTCGCCCTCTTCCGTGGTTATGACCGCGGCGTTGTCCTCGAAGTGCACCATGGTGCCGTCCGCACGGCGGAACGGCCTCCTCTGGCGAACGATGATGGCGTAGACTATCTGTCTCCTCATCTCCGGAGTACCCTTCTTGACGGAGGCGACGACTATGTCGCCCACCGCGGCTGCCGGGCAGCGCCCGTGCACGCCGTGGTAGTTGGGGACGGCGATGACGCTGATGACCTTGGCTCCGGTGTTGTCCACCACGTCCAGGTGCGATCCGGTTATGATGCCCCTGGTCTGGTTCCCTGCCAATCCCTTCATGTCCTCACCTCTTCTCCACGACGACGAAGGACACCGTCTTGCTCAGGGGGCGGCATTCCATGATGCGCACCCGGTCCCCGGCCGCTATCTCCAGGCAGGGGGGGTTGTGGACGGTGTAGCGCCTCGTCCTCTTTTCGAATCGTTCGTACTTCTTGTCATACTTCAAGTAGTTCCTCTCGACCACGGCGCTGCCGTTCATCTTAACGGAGACGACTACGCCGTCAATGATCTGCCCCCGAACTGGGAGCTGCCCGTGGAATGGACAGTGCTTGTCCTCGCAGGTGGCCGAGGGGGCCTTGACATCAATGCCAATGTCTCTGACTTCGCTCATTAGATCACCTAATTCTCTTGATCCTATCCTCTGGTCGATGCTGGATCTCGGATCCTAGGACCCTGATCCTCTCGCCCTGGTATGTGAACACGAACTCATGGCCGGACTTGGGTATCCACCGCTCCCTGCCCTGGCAGGATATGGCAAACATGTTCTTGGTCTCGTCCACCACCTTCCCGTGCAACAGGTGCCCAGGGCAGCTGGATTCCACCACCTCGATGTCCAGTCCTATGAGTTCTTGTCTCATGAAATCCCTCTTGTCCATGGCTCCTACCGAACCTCGGTCTTGAAGCCCATCTCTTCCAGGGTCTGAGCCACTTTCTTCTTGTGGTCGCCCTGGAGCTCGATCTTGCCCTCTTTGGCGGTGCCGCCGGCGGCACACTTGTTCTTCAACTTGCGCGCCAGGTCGTCTATGTCGATATCGGTGGAATCGATCCCATCGACCACGGTGACGATCTTGCCGTAGCGCCGGCTGTCGGTGTAGATCCTTACGGACTGCTGTTCTCTGGCGATCTCCTCGCACATGCACAGCTCTTTAGGGAGCCCACATACCGAGCAAATGTCGGCCATTATTGTTCTTCCTCCTTCTGGACGGTTAGGATCCTGGCGATGTTGCTCCTTAAAGCCCTGATCTTCCCCGGGTTGTTGGGAGCGCCACCCATGGCGGCGGCCCCCTTCTCGTGCATGAGCTCGTCCTCCAGCCCGCGGAGCTTGACAGCTCGCTCATCCACGCTCATCTCTCGTATTTCAGAGGTCCTCAGTAAAGCCATTTATTCGGTCACCTCCTCCTTGTCTCCCTCTGCGGGAGCATCGTCCTCGGCAGGGTGTTCAGCGATGACCGAGGCCTCCTCCTGCTTCCTCAGCAGATCGGCGAGGTCGGGGTTGGCCTGGATGGCCATGTCCATGGGCATGACGTCGATCTCGGC
>DUJZ01000021.1:0-454 GCA_013329565.1 Methanomassiliicoccales archaeon | reverse complement strand
CAGTACTTTATGGACCCGTCCTTGAACTTCTCGGTGCGGTGCCTCTCCCCGGTCAGCTTGCCGGAGATGACTATGAGGCATCCGCGGGCGCCGGACTCCATTATGCGGCGGACGGTCGAGTGACCGGCCCGCCTGAAGTGCCAGCCGCGCTCCAGGGCGAAGGCCAACTTCTCCGCCATGATCTGGGCGTTGAGGTTGGGGTTCTCCACTTCCTGGACCTCGATCTGGGGGTTGTCGTAGTGGAACTTGTCCTCGATGTCCTTGGTGAGCGTCTTGATGGCCGCTCCCCGGCGACCGATGACTATGCCGGGACGCTCCACGACCAGGGTGACCCTGGTGCCCATGGGGGTCCTTTGCACGTCCACGCCTCCGAAGCCAGCTCGGTCTACGGTCTTCATCAGGTGCTCCTTGAGAAGCACCCTTCTGATGTTCTCCTGTGTGAACTTCCTCTCGC
>DUJZ01000014.1 GCA_013329565.1 Methanomassiliicoccales archaeon | reverse complement strand
ATGGCCATCGCCATAGCCATCGAGAGGGTCAAGGAGGCCGTGGACACCGGCGCCGACATCCTGGCCACCACCTGCCCGTTCTGCGTGCTCAACATGACGCAGGCGGCCAAGAAGATCGGGGCCAAGATCAAGGTCATGGACGTATCCGAGATGCTGGCCATGGCCACCGAGCCTGAGGCCCCGGCCGAGCCGGCGAAACAGTGAAGCCTTTAATCAAATCCCTTCCCGTTTCTTCATTTTGTGATTTGCCGACGGGCTGAGTGCCATATGAACCAAGATGAGCCCGCGGCGAGTCGCGCCGCCCAGTACCTTCGACGGGGATATCAGGGATTGGTCACCGAGGACTTCCGGGACTACCTGAAGAAGTGGATCCCGTTGTCCGTGCTCATCGGCCTGTTCGCAGGTTTGGGGGCCATGGTGTTCCAGTGGCTGCTGTTGGGCATATGGCACACCTCCTACGACGCGGCCGACCTGCCCTGGTACGTCCGTTTCCTCCTGCCGGCCGCGGGGGGGCTGCTGGCCGGCGTGATCATCTCCCGGCTGTCCCCGGAATCGGCCGGTGGCGGCACAGGGTACGTCATCGAGGCCATACACCACCGGGGAGGCAAGGTCCCGCCCCGCTCTGGACTGTACAAGATCGTGGTCTCCGCCCTGACCATCGGGACCGGGGGGAGCGGCGGCCGGGAAGGCCCGATCATGCACATCGGGGCAGCGGCGGCCTCCTTCTTCGGAGGACGGCTGAAATTGAGGAAGGGGGACATGCGGACCTTTGCCATCGCCGGGGCTGCCGCCGGTCTGTCGGCGGTATTCCGGGCCCCCCTGGGCGCGGCGATCTACGCCATCGAGGTGCCGTACAAGAACGACCTGGAGCCGGGGGCGGTCATACCCTCCATGATCGCCAGCGTGGTGTCCTACCTGGTGTTCGTATCCTTCAATGGCTACGATCCCCTCTTCAAGGCGCCGGCCATGAGCATGGACCTTAACGCGCTGATCGTTCTTGCGATCGTACTATTGGGAGCGGTCATCGGCCTGGCCGGTCGTTTGTTCATATTCACCATGCACACCACGGAACGGCTGACGGCGCGCAGCCGCTTGCCCCTGGCCTCAAAGATAATGTACGGAGGACTTCTGGTCGGATGCATCGGGCTCTTCGTCCCGGAGGTCCTGGGTTTGGCGGAGGACGAAATCGCCAGCCTGGTCGAGGGGTCGGCTGCCTCCGTCGCCTTCCTGCTCGCGTTGTTCCTGGCCAAGATGGTCGCCACCAGTCTTACCGTGGGGACCGGCGGCAGCGGTGGGGTGTTCTTCCCCTCGCTGATGATGGGCGGGGCCCTGGGAACGGCCTTCGCCTTGATGCTGGGCCTCTCCCCTCTGCCGTTGTTCGCCATCGCCGGCATGGGGGCCATGATGTCCGGCGTTTCCAAGACCCCTATCGCTGCCTCGGTGCTCATGGCCGAGGTCGTCGGGGGTTACACGGTACTGATCCCGGTGATGCTCGCCTCGGTCATCGCCTACATCGTGACCGGGGACCAGACCCTGTTCAAGAACCAGGTGGCCAGGCGCCCGTTCGTTTACGACCCCGCCGCCCTGGACGAGGTCCCGGTGGAAAAGGTGATGAGGGGGGACCCGATCATCCTGACCCCCGGGATGAGCGTGGCGGACGCGTGCAAGGCAGCCTCCTACGAACCGCATTACCTCTATCCGGTGGTGGATGACGGAGGCAAGGTCCTGGGCGTGGTGCTCAGGGAGCAGCTCGAGGGACACGAGGACCCCGAGGTCAGGGTAGAGATGCTCATGCTCAGACATTTCGAGAAGGTGAAGGCTGGGACGTCCGCCTACCAGGCGTTCGAGGACATGAACAACAAGCAGATCTCGCGCATGCTGGTGGTAGGGCATGACGACGGGATCTTGTTGGGAATTTTGACCAGGATCGATCTCATGGAGTACCTAGAGCACAAAGATGAGGAACATCGTCTATACTGAACGGTAAGGACATGGTATTCGAACTGCTGGATCCCCGCATCCGCAAGGTGCTGGAGGACAAGGACATCAATGAGCCGACCGGGGCTCAGAGCGAGGCGATACCCCCGGTGCTGGCCGGAGAGAACGTTCTCCTCGTAGCACCGACCGGCATCGGTAAGACCGAGGCGGCCATGCTGCCCCTTCTCCACCAGCTGATCAACACCCCTGGAAAGGGCGTCCGGCTGCTGTACATCACCCCGCTCCGGGCGCTCAACAGGGATATGCTCAAGCGCCTGGAGGAGTTCGGGGAGGCCCTGGACCTTCGGGTGGCCGTGAGGCACGGGGACACTTCTCAATCCGAGAGGCAAAGGCAGTCCAAGTTCGCTCCCGACATATTGATCACCACGCCGGAGACGCTGCAGATAATGTTCACCGGCAAGAACCTCCGGGCGCATCTGGCCAATGTCCGCTACGTGGTGGTGGACGAGATACACGAGCTGGCGAACGACGAGAGGGGGGCGCAGCTGTCCATAGCCCTGGAAAGAGTGGTGGAGCTGGCCGGCGAGTTCCAGCGAATCGGTCTTTCGGCAACCGTCGGCTCGCATCAGGAGGTGGCCAACTACCTCGGCGGCGTCGGTCGCAGGGTGCGCATCATCCGGGCCAAGGTGACCAAGGAGATGAGCATAAGCGTGCAGTCCCCGGAGGTCGTGGAACAGGACAAGGACCTGGCGGGAACGTTGCAGAGCGATCCGCAGCTGATAGCCTGCATGAGGCGGGCCAAGGACCTCATCGAGAAGCACAATTCCACCTTGCTGTTCGTCAACACCAGGGACACGGCGGAGGCGCTTGCCGCCCGGTATCACATCTGGGACGAGAATTTCAGCGTGGGCGTCCACCACGGTTCGCTGAGCAAGGAGACCAGGGTGGAGATGGAGGACGATTTCAAGAACGAGCGGTTGAAGGGGCTCATATGCACGTCGTCCCTGGAGCTAGGGATAGACATCGGTTCCTCCGATTTCGCCATCCAGTACAACTCCCCGCGCCAGGTTTCCCGCCTGGTGCAGCGCATGGGTCGGGCCGGGCACAAGATCGGCCGCCGGTCGGAGGGGGCGATAATAGCGTCCACGCCGGACGAGATCGCGGAAAGCCTGGTCGTGACCAGGATGGCCATGGCCGAGAAGTTCGAACCGCTGCTGGTAAGGCAGGACCCCTTGACGGTACTGGCCAATCAGCTGGTGGCCATGGCCTCCGCCGGGCCGGTGCTGATAGAGAAAGCGTACGCCATCGTCAGGCGGTCCTACCCGTTCCGGGAGCTGAGCAGGCAGAAGTTCGACACGGTGCTCAAGCAGATCGCCGAGATAGGGCTGATCTTCATCAACGATGACGAGTACAAGCGCTCCGGACGCGGCCGGAAGTACTTCTACGACAACATATCCATGATCCCGGACGAGCGCACCTACCGCATCCGCGACATAACCACGCGCAAGATCGTGGGGACCCTGGACGAGAGCTTCGTGATCTCTTTCGCCGAACCGTTCGCCACCTTCATCACCCGCGGGCGCTCCTGGCGCATCGTGGAGATAGTGGAGGACGAACTGCTGGTCGAACAGGTCAAGGAGATCGGTTCGATCCCGTCGTGGGTGGGCGAGGATATTCCGGTGCCGTTCGAGGTGGCGCAGGAGGTGGGCCGCATGCGTCGCGGTTACGACCGGGCGGCGTATCACGGAGACGCGGCCGCCTACAAGGCCCTGGACGACTATATCGGCGAACATAAGGAAAAGTTCCCCCTGCCCACCGATCAGCGCATCACCCTGGAGATCGGGAAGAAACTGGCCATACTGAACATGTGCTTCGGCAGCAAGGTGAACGAAACGATCTCCAAGATGATCTCCGTGCTTCTGTCGGCCCGATTAGGGGAGAGCGTGGCGGTGACCACCGACCCGTACCGGGTCATCATCGACCTGCCGAGGGACGTGGCCCCGTCCACCATCGTGGATACGTTGCGTTCAATAAACGCCTCGGCCGTGGAGAGCCTGATCCGCCTGGTCATGAAGAACTCCAGCCACATGCGTTGGCGTTTCGTTTTCGTCGCCAAGAAGTTCGGCGCGGTGGAGAGGGACGCCGATTATCGCAACGTCAGCTTCGGCCGGCTGGTGGAGGCGTACGAGAACTCCCCGCTCATGCAGGAGACCATAGACAAGGTGCTCTGGGAGGACTTCGATGTGCGACGGACGGTGCAGGTCATCCAGGCCATCGAGTCGGGGGAGATGGAAATAACCATCTGCGGCCTCTCCCCCATCGGTCGGGCCGGACTTTCGCAGTCCAAGGAACTGATCACCCCGCAGCGCGCCGACCATTCCATCCTCATGGCGTTAAAGAAGCGCTTGGAGGAGGAGAGCTTGCACATGTCCTGCCTGAACTGCGGTACGCAGTGGAGGCTCAAGGCCAGAGAGGCAGGCCGGTTCATCGTCTGCCACAGCTGCGGAGGGCAGATGATCGCCGCCCTGAACGGCTACAACCGGGACACCATCCGCCTGATCAAGAAGAAGGACCTCAAGGAAGAGGAGGAGAAGGAGGTGCGGCGGCTCTTCAAGAACGCCTCGCTGGTGCAGAGCAGCGGGAAGAAGGCCATGATGGCCCTCGCCGGACGCGGCATCGGCGCGGACACCGCCGCCCGCATCCTGTCCAGCTTCGTGAACGACGAGGACGACCTACTGCGGGACATCCTGAGCGCCGAGATCAATTACGCGCGTACGAAGCGTTTCTGGGACTAGCGCGTCCGCACGGGATTGCGCAGTTTCCCGACGCCAAGGACTGCCGCCTCCACCACGTCCCCAGGCTGAAGCGGACCTACGCCGCTGGGCGTTCCAGTGGCGATCGCGTCGCCCGGCTCGAGGGTCATGAATCTGGATATGTAGGAGATCAACCGTTCCGGCGGGAATATCATCTGGGCGGTGTTCCCCTTCTGCCTCAGCTCGCCGTTCACCCGCAGCTCCAGTTCCAGGGAATGGATGTCCGGGACCTGGCCCAAGGGGACCTGCGCACCTAACGGAGCGAAGGTGTCCATGCCCTTGGCCAGGGCCCAAGGCAGCCCGGCCTTGCGGGCCGCCGTCTGCACGTCACGGGCGGTGACGTCGTTGAAGACGGCGACGTGGGAGACGTGGGAAAGCGCCTCCTTTTCCGATACGCCCTTCCCACCCTTTCCGATGATCAACGCCAGCTCCACCTCGTGGTGCACCATGCCGATGCCTTCGGGTATGAGTATCGCCTCACCGTCCGAAATGAGGGACGTGGACGGCTTGAGGAAGAGCACCGGCTCGGCCGGTTCGTCGGACCTCATCTCCCGGATGTGCTCCCGGTAGTTCTGGCCGACGCAGACTATCTTGCCGCAGCGCATGGTCAGCACATATCGTTGGCCTCGGCCACGGTCTCCAGCTTGAAAATTGCGCCGGTGCCCTTCAGGGTGAGGTAGACGCGGTCCGCCAGATAGATGGCGTCGTCCAGGGTGGCCTTTTTGTCCCACTTGTACATGCCGTCGTAGTTCCCGGTGGTCGGCTCGAACCCCATGTTGTGGAGGGCGTCGAATATCTCGGATGGCCGGCGTCCGTCGGAATTGAACATTATGGTGATATAGGTCAGCATCGCCCCTATCATGTCCATGGCGGAATAAAAAGCTTAGCCGCTATGGCCTTCCTTACCTTTGCCGAAGCCCTTGGCGACGACGTACGTCTCGGAGCTGCTGGAGCGTGAAGCCTCGGGCGAATGGCGCTTCACCGTTTCGAAGTGCTTCTGCACCTCGGTGACAAGGTCACGGCTAAGGTCCCCCTCGAACATCTTGAACACCAGCTTGCCGTTCCTAGAAAGCGTGGCAAGAGCGAACGACAACGCCATCTCGCACAGCTCTATGGAGCGGGCGTGGTCCATGGAATAGCTGCCGGTGATGTTCGGGGACATGTCCGACAGGACGACATCCACCTTTCCGCCGGTGAGGGCCAGTAATTCGTCCAGCACCTCCTGCTTTCGAATATCGCCC
>DUJZ01000177.1 GCA_013329565.1 Methanomassiliicoccales archaeon | reverse complement strand
CCGCGCTTGATGGCGATGATGCGCATTCCCGTTTCGGATTCAACGCCCAGGTCACCTATCTGGCGCCCGACCATGTCCGAAACGTCGGTCAGGACCAGGCGCTTTATCTTCTCCTCAGCCTCCCTCAGGATGAAGGTCAGGAACGGCCGTTTGTCCACCTCGCACTCCATGAGCTTGACGATGTCCCCGGCGGCGTTCGAGATGCGCCTGGATGCGGAGGCCACCTCTAGTAAGGATGACAATTTGGTGGCGTCCTTGTGGGTGCGCGCGGAGAGCATGGTTTTGATGCGGATGTTCTTGCTCAGCTCCTCCATGTCCTCCTCGAGGTTCTTGACCTCCTCGGCGATCTCCTCGCTGTCGAACATGATGGATGCGTAGGCCAGGTCGACCATTATCTCCGAGATGTCCTTCATCTCGGTTAGGATCTCCCTGACCGTGGCGTGAGCCAGGTCGTACTTGTCCAGACGTTGCTCCCTTCCAAGGTCATACATAAAAAGAACACCTGCGCCGGGTCACAGCGATGGACCTCCAGCTATTGCGGGGGTTGTACAAGGACATCGCTCGTGACATCTCAGTTGGCCTCACGGAACCACCAGCCGGTCAAGGCATGGAGGACCCGTCGTTCCTTCCCTATGAAAGTAGCCATATATCATCGTTGCGAAGTGTAAGGTATGACGATCTCCAGGCGCCCGGCGGCGACCATCTGGTCGCACAGATGACTTAATATTAATAGGGTCAAATCCTACCTCCTGCGGGTGCTAGGATGAGCGGGGCAGTGAAGACTTTCTTCTCCAACAACAAAACGGTCTTCACCCTGGGTTTCACCGCCCTCCTGATCTCATCGCTCGGCGACATAATGGCCGGTGTGACGCTCGGCTTCATGACCGACACGCTCGAGCTTCTCCCCGGACTGATGATCCTGATCCCGGCGGCCATAGGGATGAGGGGGAACATATTCGGAGCGCTAGGGAGCCGCCTGGGGACGTCCATGCACGTGGGTACGTTCGAGATCTCCCTGCGCAAGGGAAGCATACTCCGTCAGAACATGGAGGCCTCCCTCATCCTGACCATGATGGTCTCGTTCCTGATGGGTTTCCTGGCCAAGGTGGTCTCCACGGCTCTTGGCGTCAACAGCATCAGCATGCAGCAGTTCATCTTCATCTCCGTGTTCGGCGGGGTCCTGGCCGGTCTGGTCCTATTGGTGGTGAACGTGATCGTGGCCAACCTGGGCTTCCGGCGCAACTGGGACATCGACAACATAAGCGCGCCGCTGCTCACCGCCGCCGGTGATATCGTTACGTTACCGATGCTCTTCCTGGCCGGCATCCTGGTCCTGAACTGGAACGGTGACCTGGCGCACCTGTTCTACGACATAATGATGGTGGCGTTCTTCATCATCACCGTATACCTGATCTACGAAGCCCTGTACAGAAGGGACGAGGAGACCAAGCGCATCTTCGTGCAGAGCTCTCCAGTGCTCGTCATCTGCATACTCCTGGACCTGGGCGCCGGCCTCACCATAGAGGACCAGATCAGCCACCTGGTGGCGTACCCCGCGCTCCTGGTGCTCATTCCGCTGTTCCTGCAGAACTGCAACGCCCTGGGCGGAATACTGACCTCCCGGATGTCATCGCTCCTGCACATGGGTATCATGCTGCCGGGAAAAGTGCCGGGAAAGGTCAGCTACGAGAACTTCGCCATCATCTACATATTCGCGCTGTGGGTGTTCACCTTCGTCAGCATAGCCACCCACTTCGTCTGCGTCGCTCTCGGGCTGGCATCCCCCGGCCTGCTGATCATGATCACCCTCGGCCTGGTCGCTGGATTGGTGACGGTCACCGTGCTGAACTTCCTATCTTACTACGTGGCAGTGACCACCTTCATGTTCTCCCTCGACCCGGACGACCACAGCATTCCGATCACATCGTCAGCCATCGATTTCATAGGTTCGCTGGCACTGATGGCAGCCATAGTCATGCTGGGCCTTTCCATCTGATTTGGCACAACTTAATATTCTATGGAACGTTCCCTAACTATTCCTGAGGGAGCCGTATGATCGACAGGGACACCATCTTGGGCAAGCTGGAAGCTTACGATCCGGAGAAGATCAAGGTCGGGGTTCTCGCCTCGCACTCCGCGCTGGACGTCTGCGATGGCGCGGTGGAGGAGGGGTTCCGCACCCTGGCCGTGTGCCAGGAGGGACGTGATTCCGCTTACACCAAGTATTTCAAGGCCTACCGCGAGAAGGACGGGAGGTTGAGAAGAGGGACAGTCGACGAGACATTGATGCTCAAGAAGTTCAAGGACGCCACCTCCAAGCCGGTGGTCGACCGCTTGCTCAAGGAGAACGTGCTCTTCGTTCCCAACCGATCGTTCACCTCGTACTGCGGCATAGACTCGGTGGAGAACGATTTCTCGGTTCCGCTGGTCGGTTCCCGCAACCTGCTCCGCTGCGAGGACCGCGGCGGCGAGAAGGACTATTACTGGGTGCTGGANNGTCAAGCTGCACCACAAGCAGAAGAAGCTGGAGCGGGGGTTCTTCACCGCCTCCACTCCAGAAGAATATTGGGAGAAGGCCAAGAAGCTCATCCGCGACGGTGTCATCGAGGAGGATTCGTTGGCCGACGCTCGCATGGAAGAGTACATCATCGGTCCGGTGTTCAACCTGGACTTCTTCTACTCCCCGCTGGAGGAAAAGGGATCGAAGATCGAGCTGCTGGGCATCGACTGGCGCTTCGAGTCGTCCCTGGACGGTTTCGTCAGGCTGCCGGCGGAACAGCAGCTTGCGTTGAACGATAAGCAGTGCATTCCCGAGTACACCGTCTGCGGTCATAACTCTTCGACCATGCGCGAGTCGCTGTTGGACGGGGCGTTCGAGCTGGCCGAGATGTTCGTTAAAGCGGCCGAAAAACACTTCGCCCCGGGCATGATCGGACCGTTCTGCCTGCAGACCTGCGTGGACAAGGACCTCAGGTTCTTCATTTACGACGTAGCTCCGCGCATCGGCGGCGGGACGAACGTGCACATGTCCGTCGGCCACCCGTACGCCAATTCCCTGTGGCGCCAGAACGTCAGTACTGGAAGGCGCTTGGCGATGGAGGTCCGGAGGGCCATAGAGCAGGACCGGGTGGCGGAGATCGTCACCTGAACGATGCTTCGCAAACCCCTTTTCTATACTCTTTATAACATTGGCCAGTATTGATTTTTCGATTGGATAACATTTATAAAGAGCAACACTATTCCGAGATAACCCGAGACTCAGTCGGCACTATAGGTGCGCCTATCGTGAGGGAGGGAAATAATGCAATCGAACAAAACCTGGAAGCTAGCGACCGGATTGATGGTCCTGATGCTCTTGGCCATGCCGCTGTTGGCGGTAGTGCCAGCGAACGTCAGCGCCGCCGCCGGGAACACTCTATCGATCAACGTATTTGATGACAATGGCCCGGTTAATGGAGCTACCGCCTCCCTTACTGAAGTGCGAAAGGCCACCGCTTACGCCGATACCTCGGACAGCGCCGGGCTGCTGGAGTTCACACCCGCTCCCGGATATTACCGTCTGAAGGTATCCGCCGCCGGCCACTACGATTACACCTATGAACAGGTCATACGCTTTGACGGTCTCACCAACGTTTACCTGGGGATCCTCGAAATGACCCTGAAGAACGCCCCGGACACCACGCTGACCTTCAACGTGACCTCCGGAAGCACCGCCGTCAGCGGTGCCCTGGTGACCGTGAAGTACGACCACTTTGGCGACCTGCAGACCATGACCTCCGGGTCCACCAACACCTCCGGGCTTCTGGAACTGGATGTCAGTTCCGCAGACCTGATCGCGGTCATCAGCAAGGCCAACTACGTGACCCAGGAGGTCGCGTTCACCGCCCTGACCGACATGACCCTGGACGTCTCCTTGAACGCCTCGGTATCATACAGCGGGACCGTGACCGTTAACGGAGCGGCCGCCAGCGGCGTGAAGGTCTACATGGTGGATCAGAATGATACACTCTCGGCCCCGAACGCCAAGATCCTGAACCCGGTCGTTCTGAGCTCCAACTACTTCAAGTTCGACGCCTACCCGGGCGATTTCTACCTGGTAGTTGACGCCAACAACGCCCTCGGCAAGGTCTCCAGCGTCACCGTCTCCACCGCGGCGACCGTGACCGTGAACCTGGCCGCCCAGAACCTGCAGGTCGAGAAGAGCTCCTTCGCCTTCGCCGCCGATGAGTGGAACAGCGCGGTGCAGACCAAGACCCTGGACCTGGACTACGATTACGCTGTTCCGGGACTGGCCTATTCATACCTGCCCAGCATAAGGATGCAGCTGGATCTGGCCTTCGACGTCTCAAATGGTAACGGGATCGTCGATGCCGCTGAATTAGCCGCATTCGAGACCGCGATGGAAACCTTCGGACCCCTGGACGTCACCACCGAGAACATGATGACCGTGTCCTCACAGATGTTCATCTCCGAGGCCGCCGCTCCGACCGTTACCAGCACCGGGCTGGCTGATGCAGTCACTAGCACCGCCCCCTTCCAGATGGAAATGGTCGCGAACTACGAGTCCGCCGCAGCCATAACCAACGGACAGGCAAGCTACTCGGCCAAGGTTACGACCAGAGCTGCCACCTCCGCCATGGGCTACATGTATGAACTGGCGTTCCCCAGCGGCACCGACAAGTACGAGATGGTCAGCAATGTGACGACCAGCAGCACCATCGCCGTGTCCGGCTACACCACCGCCGTGGTCAACGCCGGCACCGTCGCCGGTTCCGCCACACTGACGGTCCAGAAGTCCGTGGCCCCGATCGCTGCCGCCGCCATCGTCACTGGCGTCGACGCCTACAAGGTGATGAACGGTTCGACCTTCCTGCACTACATCGTAGCTCAGAACGAAACCGTGAACTTCACCGCCACTGGCTCCAGCGACCCCAACGGTAACCCGTTGGAGTACACCTGGAACTTCGGCGACGGCAACAGCACCACCGTGAGCACCGTAACCGCCAACCACACCTACGCCGCCGCGGAGATGTTCACCGTGAACCTGACCGTCACCGACCAGGCCGGATTGGTCGCCTACAAGTCCTTCGACGTGAAGGTGGATGGCGTCGACCCGACCGTGGCCGCCAAGCAGAACGTGACCGTTCTCGGGTCGACCCTGAACGTCGATCAGAACAAGGCGTACACCTTCGACAGCGTCGACTCCGCCGACATGCTGAACGAGACCGAGGCCGGTCTCGTCGCCAGCTACAAGTGGGTCTGGGGCGACGGGAACACCACCACCGTGCTCATGGGCGAGAACCAGACCGTGACCAAGACCTGGACCACCGCCGGTGTCTTCACCATGTACCTGAACGTCACCGACGTGGCCAACCACACCTCCAGCAAGGCGGTCACCGTCACCGTGAAGGATACCGTTTCGCCGACCGTGAAGTTCTCCGTAAAGCTGAACGGCACCGTGGTCACCAGCGCCAAGGAGTTCCAGAACCTGACCTTCGACGCCTCGGCGTCCAGCGATGCCAGCGGAATAGCCAGCTACTTCTGGGACTTCGGCGACGGAACCAACAGCACCCTGGCCTCTCCGGCCCACAGCTACTCGGAGATCAAGACCTTCACCGTGAAGCTGACCCTGACCGACAACGCCGGGAACGTGGCCAACACCACCTACAGCCTCAAGGTCGAGTCCTCGGCCCGTCCGGACCTCCGGGTCGGCGCCGTGACCTTCGATCCCACCAAGTTCACCGAGGGCGAGGATGGATACATCTACGTCAACGTGACCAACGTGGGCACCGCCGAGGCCAAGGGCATATACGGCGAGCTGTACAAGGTCAACTTGGACGGCACCAGGAAACTGCTCACCGATGTGAGCGTCCTGCTGGTCAACGACACTGAGGACGACGAGCTTCAGGTCGGCGAGACCGGTGTGCTGAGGTTCAAGTACGCCTTTGACTCCAAGGGCGACTACACCTTGCAGGTGAACGTCAGCGCCAACAACGAGGTCGCCTCCAAGATGACCGACAACTCCGCCACCAAGTCCCTGACCGTGGAGGAGGCTGCCTGGAGGTCTTATCTGCTGTACGGTGGCATCTTCGCTGTGATCATCGTCGTGGTGGTCCTCTTCCTGTTCAGGAAGAAGCTGCCCGTGATGTCCGGCAAGAAGGCCGCCCCGCCGACCAAGAAGAAGTAGGCAAAACCTTTTACCATCCCTTTTCTTTTTATTTTTTATAATGCTGCGCCTTGTCGACTCCGGGATCTGTCATCCTCTTTATTCGGTCGCGCTCGAGGAAGCCATACTGGAGTCCTGCTCCAAGGGGCTGATGCCGCCCACCCTGCATCTTTATGTGCGGGATCGGCCGACGGTCTCCCTGGGCTACTTCGAGAAGTTGGAGGCGGCGGTAGATCCGCAAGCGATCCTGGACGAGGGGGTGTTCCTGGTGCGCCGGATGTCGGGCGGAAGCACGATATTCACCGACCAAGGACAGCTTATATTCTCTCTTACGGTCGATCAAGGCGCGATACCTAGACCGGAGGACGCCTACATTCTTACCTGCGGGGTCATCGTCAATGCCCTGCGTTCGTTGGGCGTGCAGGCGGGGCACAAGCCTCCGAACGACATCATCGTCAACGGCAGGAAGATATCCGGAAGCGCCCAGACCAGGAAAAAAGGGATGCTGATGGTGCATGGCACGTTGCTGGTCGACACGGACCTGGGCCGCATGATGCGGGTGCTTCGCCCAAGGCACGACAAGCACTCCCGGACCAAGGAGCAGATGACCTGCCTGCGCGAGGAGCTCGGACGGCCGCTGGACATGACCGAGGTGAAGGACGCTTTGGTTCGCGCTTTCTCCGAAGAACTGGAGCAGAGTGCGGTCTGCATACCGGTGAACGAAAGGGAGAAAGGAAGGGTCAAGGTCCTCATCGAGGAAAAATATGGAAAGGAGGACTTCATCCTCCAGTTCTGATCACTGAAAGTTTTCCAGGTCCAGGAAGGCGAACTTCCTGCCGTCGATGAAGAAGCCGACCTTCTTGTGCAGCATGACCGCGTCCTTGGCGTCGGGCATGACCACGCTCTGCACCGCCTTGGCGCCCTTCTTCTTGGCATCCAACGAGGCCCGGCGGAGCAGCTTCAGACCAACCCCCCTGCGGCGGTGGTCCGGATGTACACCAAGGTTCTCTATCCACAGCACCTTCTCGATGTTGTTGACATGCTGGATGATCTGGGAGAACAGGAATCCGACCACCTGGCCCTTATCCACGGCCACGTAGCTCATTCCGCCCTCGCGATAGAACTCGTAGGAGTCCTTGGTGGAGGCGCCCAACTGCTCCATGAGCTCGGCCGGCAGATCGTCCCAGCTCTTCTGCAGGGACCCTTCCAGGTATTCCCGGATGCAGAATAGCTCCAGCGTCCTCACTTGCGGTTTGTCGTCGTCCTTGAGCTTCCTTATGTCCACCATCACATCTCCTCCGGAGCCGCTATTCCCATGGTCACCAAGGTGTTTCGCAATGCCCAGCGGGCCGCTTCCACCAGGCACAGCCTGGCATCCTGATGCTCCGACCGGAGCACCGGAACCGAACCGTAGAACTGGTTCAAGGCCGAGGCCAGCTCGTGACCGTAGGTGGGGAGCATGTTTATGCGGCGTTTGTCCCCCGCCTGCCGAACCACTTCCGGGAACTGCGCCAGTATCCACACGAGCTTTCGCTCGTACGGGTCTGTCAGAACCGATACGTCGGCGCTTTTATTAAAATCTCCCGTCTTGCGAAGTATGGAGCAGCAACGTGCATGAGCGTATTGAACGAAGGGGGCGCTGTTGCCCTCGAAGTTCAACGCCTCCTCCCACTTGAATATGAGCTGCTTTTCCGCTTGAACGCGGATGATGTTGTAACGAACGGCGCCAACGCCGATGTCCCTGGCGATGCCGCGCTTCTTCTCCTCGTCCAGCTCGGGGCGGCGCGTGGTCACCTCTGCGTAAGCGCGTTCCACCGCCTCCTCCAGCAGGTCGTCCAGATAGACCACGACGCCCTTCCTGGTGGACATCCTGCCCTCCGGGAGGGAAACGAAAGAGTAGTAGATGCACTCCGGGGAACGTTCGAAGCCTAGTATCTTGAGCGCCGAGGCCAGCTGCTTCTGTCCCAGCTTCTGGTCCTCGCCCAGGATGTTCATCAGCTCGTCGGCCCGCTTGAACTTGTCCATGTGATAAGCGAGATCGCGGGTGGTATACAGCGTCGTGCCATCCTTGCGGGTGAAGAAGAATCGGGTGTCACGTCCGTGCACCCCGAACTCTTCCAGGTTGAGATAGTAAGCGCCGTCGTCCATCTCGGCGTAGCTGGACGCCTTGAGCCTGTCGACCACTTCGCGCGCCGACCCATCCAGGATGAACTGCGATTCGTAAGTGTAACTGTCCAGGAAGACGCCGATCCCGCCCAGGCTCTCCTTTATCCCGTCGAGCATCAGGTCGACGGTGCGGCGAACTTGAGCGATGACCTCAGGATCTCCGGCCTCGAACCTCTGGGTCATGACCGCCACGTCGTTGGCGACCTCCGCCGACGACTCCATCATCTTGTTGGCCGTCTGGTAATATCCCACCAGGCGGTGGTCGTTCTTGTCCCGGTCGGAAGGAGGAACGTCCTTCTCCGTCAGGTGCGCCATGGCCCAGGTGAGCAGCACCACCTGCTTGCCGACGTCGTTGACGTAATACTCCGTGCTGACGTCGTGCCCGCACATTCTCAGGCACCGGGCCAGAGTGTCCCCGATCAACGGGTTCCTTGCTCGGCCGACATGGATCGGTCCGGTGGGGTTCACCGAGGTGTGCTCCAGGAGAACCTTGCCCGGCCTCGGGTCCCCCTTTCCGAACTCCTCCCGGCGCTGCAATGCGTCCCGAATCACCAGTTCGCTCAGCAGCGTTTCGTCGATCCGGAAATTGATGTAGCCCTTGTCGGCCCAGACCTTGCCGATCTTATCGTCCGGTGCGATCAGGGCGCTGAGCTCCTGGGCTATCACCGGCGGAGCCTTGCGCAGCTGCTTGGCGAACTGGAAGCACGGCAACGCCAGGTCTGCCATCTCGTGGTCCGGCCTTTCCAGGACCACTTCGCCGGTGAATCCCATCTTGCCGAGCTCCGCGCTCAATTTGGATATGACATGCTTCTCGAAATGACCCAGGGCGTCCATTTATTTACCCACCTATGCTGAACCTGAGAAGTCCGGCTATGCCCCCGAAGGCCTTCAGGAGCATCTCCCCCTCTTCCGAATCCGGGGAGATGAGCTCGACCCTGGTGCCCATGAGGCCCGCCTGGTCAAAGAGATCGTCCACCAGGTCCACGTCCTTGGTCACCGTGCCGACCGTTCCACATCTGGGACAGGTCATGCTGGTGCCGTCCGGACCCTTGTCGACCGTGAGCTCCAATGTCCCGCACTGAGGGCAATCCAGGGTGACCCTTCGCTTGCGCAGGCCTTCCGACACAAGCAGCACGTCCACCGCCCCGATCGTGATGGCGTTGCGGATCTGGTCCTCGCCGTATACGGACAGCCCGTCGGACTTGCGTAACTCGTTCAGGAACTGCTGGAAGAGGCGTTTCTCCCTCATCAGGTCCAGGTCGTACAGCTTGTCCTTGGCCTTCTCCACCAGCTCCTTCAGGCCGTACTCGTCCGTATAGCCGATATCGAAGGTATCGACCACCTTCTTGGCCAGCTCATGATGGAGGTAACCCTCCTTGATGAAGAACTCCTTGGAGGGGCCAGGTCCACCGACGAGAATGCCCTGCAATCCATCCAGATCGAGGAACGACTCGGTCATGATGTCGCTGACCTTCTTGTAGTACTCGTTAGCGGAGATCTCGATAAGGCGTTCGAAACGCTGCGCAGACTGTCCGCCCATTCGGTGCTTGGACGGCACCAGGGAGTCCAGGTTGCGGATGACATGGATGGCCTTGCCGCGGAGTATGCCCACGGTGGCCTCGCTGCGGTCTATGACCACCAGGCCGTAGACCTTCTTGTCCTCCAGCATGCCCTCCAACGGCTCCAAATAGAAATCGGAGTCGCATCGGTAAAGGAAGGTGGTGATGGGGTCAGGAGGCTCCAGCACATACTGGACCATCCTGGTCTGGTCACCGGTGGTGGATATCTCCCCGACGAAGAAGATGATGCCGTTCGCGGGAGCGGCCTTGAAGTACTTCAGGCGGGCCAGGATCGAAGAGATCGCCCCCTGCACGTTCTTGCGGGTGCTTGCGGACTTGATGTTGGAGGATTGGGAGAACTCCTCGCGAAGATAGGCCGCGACATCGGAGATCTGCTTGGTAGGGGGCACGTAAACTGATATCAGCTCAGTTCCTCGGCCCTTCAAGTTCTTGATCTCCTCCAGGGACCTTCTGAAATCGTACTTCTGACGATCGGAGAGGGTCTCGCCGGTTATTCCTTCCATAATCCAACGACCTATCCTTTTTTTAGGTGAAAACGGTTCACACTTATATCTGTTGGTATGCAAATGGACAAGGTCGTGGTCTCCCTCGGTGGATCGGTCATCGTGCCAGATGATGACGATGATGCGTTTCTGAAGCGATTTTCGGAGATGATATCCTCCCTCCGCGACAGGTATCAGTTGTACTTGGTCTGCGGAGGCGGGAAGATCGCCCGCTACTACATCAAGGTCGGGAGGAGCCTGGGACTGCCAGAATCAGACCTGGACGAGCTGGGGATACTCTCGACACGCATAAACGCCGCTCTGGTGGTCTATTCGCTTGGTGAAACATCCATTGGAAAGGTGCCCACGGACATCCTGGAGGCGCACCGCCTGGAGAAGAAGGGGAAGGTGGTGGTGATGGGTGGTACGGTTCCAGGGCACACCACCGATGCCGTTTCGGCAATGCTGGCCAAGGAGGTCAAGGCGGTCCGGATCATCAACGGGACATCGGTCGACGCGGCGTACACCGCCGACCCGCGCAAGGACCCCAACGCAGAACGTTTGTCAAGGATAACTCATCAGCAG
>DUJZ01000098.1 GCA_013329565.1 Methanomassiliicoccales archaeon | reverse complement strand
ATCCTGGACGAGCCGATGAGCTCCCTGGACCTCACGGGGAAAAGGCTGGTCCGTTCGGCCATAAGGGCCCTGGCGAAAGAGGGGCGATCCCTGGTGCTGGTCACCCACGACCCGGCGGACATCGTACCGGAGATCGACAGGGTCATAATGATCAAGGACGGCGGGGTGTTCAGGGATGGAGGGCTCCAGCTGCTCGACGAGGAGAACCTCTCCATCCTGTACGACGGACCGATCGGGCTGCGCCGGTTGGAAGACCGTTATGTGGCCTGGCCCAAGGAACTTTGAACCATGCACGGATCATTAGCGTTGATCCTTTTCGGGGCGTCGAGGTTTTTTTTGCCAACGCTGATATACCTTCCAATTGTTCTACCGGGTTCGTATGTACGACCCCAGGATGCGCAAGTTGGCCGACGTGCTCATAGATCACTCCGTTCGCCTCCAGAAGGGAGAGACGGTGTACATCGAGGCGTTCGACATCCCCTCCGAGATGGTGGAGGTGCTGCTCGACAAGATCTACGAGGTCGGAGGCGTGCCCATGGTGGCCCTCCGCTCCGCCAAGGTGTTCCGGAAGCTGCTCATGAACGCGGACCAGAAGACCATCGCCCAGATCGGGGAGGTCGAGCTGGAGAAGATGAAGAGGGCCCAAGCGTACATCGGCATGCGCGGTTCGTACAACATCACGGAGAACTCGGACGTCCCGGCGGACAAGCTCGACCTTTACATGAAGTACTGGTCCGGGCCGGTGCACACCGGATGGAGGGTGCCCAACACCAAGTGGGTGGTGCTGAGATGGCCGACATCTTCCATGGCCCAGCAGGCCCAGATGTCCACCGAGGGCTTCGAGGACTTCTACTTCAACACCTGCACGCTCGACTATCCGAAGATGTCCAGGGCAATGGACCCTCTGGTGGCATTGATGGAGCGCACGGACAAGGTGCGCATAGTCAGCCCCGGCACGGACCTTACCTTTTCCATCAAAGGGATGCCGGCGGTCAAATGCGAGGGTGACCGGAACATCCCCGATGGGGAGGTATTCACCGCTCCCATCAAGGACTCGGTCAACGGGGAGATCAGTTACAACACCAGGACGCTCTACCAGGGCAAGGTCTTTGACAATGTGGTGCTCAGGTTCAAGGACGGAAAGATCGTCGAAGCCACCAGCTCCGACACCAGGTCCCAGAACATCATCCACGACACCGACCCTGGCGCGAGGTATGTCGGTGAGTTCGCCATTGGTGTCAATCCGTACATCAATCAGGCCATGCTCGACACCCTGTTCGACGAGAAGATCGCCGGTTCCATACACTTCACGCCGGGCAGCGCCTACAAGGAGTCGGACAATGGCAACAAGTCCACCGTCCATTGGGACATGGTGCTGATCCAGACCCCGGAAATGGGCGGAGGGGAGATTTATTTCGATGATGTGCTGGTCCGAAAGGACGGCCGCTTCGTCATCGAGGAGCTCAAGGGTCTGAACCCCGAGAACCTGGCCTGAGCACCGGACGGTCGGCTGCAAAGGGCGCGCGCTTCCTCCTAGGCACCAGCACGGCCAGGGTAAGCGTTATCCCCAGGGCGAAGGCCATGTACATCCCGATCCCCGGCATGGCCGTGATATAGAACGATTCGGGGCTCAGGTTGTATCTCATGATCTCCACATAGTCCATGGCGGTCAGTGCCAAAGTGCCGATCCCCACGCCTGCGATGATCGCCCGGCGTGGGATACCGGCAGGCAGAAGATCGCCGGCCATGATCGTCAGCAGCCCCATCGCCGCCAATAGCACCACGTACCGACCGTAGAACGCCTCGTTGAAGGCGGCGCTTATACCGATCAAGCCCCCCAAGGAGCTCAGCCAGGTGCAGAACGGCGCCATGCAGGTCATTGCCAGAAGCGCTATGACCAGCTCCCGGCGTGGTATCACGTCATCAGCGGTCTTGGCTTTCCCCTCGTGCTTCGTTCTCTGGACCGGCAGCACCCTGGGAGGGCTCACCGGCGCATTCCTTCGTTCATCCGATGCTGATGTCCGTTTTCCGCACACGTTGCAGTATTCGTAATCTGTCCTTATCGGCGCACCGCACCCCTGACATAACGGTCTCTTGCCCACCATGACGAACGCATCCAACGGAGTGGTTATCTCCGATGCCCGTACAGTTAGCATATCCTTTGTCAACGGTTAAATATTTGAGAATGGAATCAAGTGGTGTTGACAGCCGATTGCCGCATCGAGATGGCCTACATCGACCCGGAGACGTACACCTCCATAGTGAACCACGACATGCGCAAGCGCATCCTGACCAAGCTGTACCGGTCCACCAGGGACGCGCCGATCAGCAAGCAGGACCTGGCCGACTCGCTGGGCTTGGACTATAACCAGCTGGTGTACCAGCTCAACCATCATCTCCGGGACTTCTGGTCGGTGAAGGAGGAGAAGAAGGTGCGGGGGACCCGCATGGAGCTCATAGAAGCATCCTTCCCGTATGCGGTCTTCATCACCATCGGCAGGGACCACGGCATTTTCCTGGTGGATCCGTTGGCCGACCTCTACGGGGCGGTGGTAAAGGTCGGCGCCCGCTGCGACCAGTGCAGCAAGGAGGAGGCGGAGAAGTGCATGGAGTTCGCCCAGTCCCGCTTCGACTCCGAGTCGTTGACGGAGGCCGAAATGGCGGTGTTGGCCGCCAACAACCGGAAGCCTCCGTACCGGCCTATGGACCTGGCGCTCCTGGCCGCGATAAAAGGCATACCGGCCGGGCAGCGCTGCGTCATCGACATCCCTTGTCAGACCTGTGCGTTCTTACGGCGGACGGTACGCATCGAGGGACTGTAATATTGGAGTCTCAAGAAACGTATAAACCCGGCGGCGCGTTAACCGGTGCATGCAGTCCGGAGACAAGGCCCCGACCAGATTCGTGGTGCTGGGTGGATACCTCGGCGCGGGAAAGACCACGTTGGCCGCCGCGCTTGGTAAGGAACTGAGGTCCAAGCACGGAAGGTCGGTGGCCATCATCACCAACGACCAGGGCAACGTTCTCGTCGACACGGAGTACATGAAGGACGCCGGTTTCGATGTCAAGGACGTGCTGGGCGGCTGCTTCTGCGCCAACTTCGGGGAGTTCGTCAAGAACGCCCGGGCCCTGGTGTCCATGGGACGTCCGGACGTCATCATCGCTGAACCGATCGGCACCTCCACGGCCATACTGGGTTCGGTCGTCGCGCCTCTGCGCTCCATGTACCCCGACGAGTTCCAGGTGGCGCCCTTCTTCGTGGTCGTGGACGGGACACGGGCGGCCGAGACGCTGCGCAGGCCGGAAGGTTTTGGGCTGGGCGGAGGCAAGCTCATACCGTCGCACCAGGTCCGCGAGGCGGAGTACGTCCTCATCTCCAAGGTGGACCGTTTGAAGGACGATGAGGTCAGAAGCGCCATCGAGCTGATCGGCAAGGAGGTCTCGGATGCGGGCATCATTGCATGCTCGGCCTTCAGCAAGAAGAACCTGGACGCAATAGTCGAGATCATCCTCTCGGACAAGGTCAGCACCAAGGAGCCCAAGGAGGTGGACCAGCGGATGTTCGCCGTGGAGAAGGCCTCCATGGGCTGGTTCAACGCCCACGCGAAATTGATCGCCGACGGCCGTTTGGACATCAACGCCTTCGTCACCGCATTGATGCGCCGGGTGGCCACCGACTTCCCGCCGGAGACCATCGGCCACGTCAAGGTCATGCTCACCTCGCCGACCGCCTCGGCCAAGATGAGCCTGGTGGAGGACCGCATGCAGGTGGACGGGCTGAAGGGAGGGCGTTACTTCACCGGAGAGGGAAAACTGGTGCTCAACGCAAGGATTTCCGCCTCACCCAACGAGCTGAAGAAGGCCTTCGAGAAGGCGATATACGAGACGGCCTTGGAGACCGGGGCCCAGGTCCAGGAGATGGGCGAGGCCTGCTTCTCCCCCAGGCCGGAAGCCCCCTCGCTCTTCATGAAGTGATCGATCAATCGATAAAATCGACGCTTTTTCAAACTTTTTCGTCCGTTATTTCTTTTTTTCAATGATGAAATCGACGTTCCATCGGAATTTATTAAAGTTCATATCGCGTTGAAGATAACTGCATGCCCGTGGTCGACGCCATGAACCGGCGCATCCTGCATCTTCTGGTCGATGACGGCAGGATGACCCATAACGAGATAGCCGCCAAGCTCAAGCGCTCCCCGTCCACGGTGCGCGACCGCATCAAACGCATGGAGGACGACGGGATCATCCTCGGCTATTTCGCGGTCGTCAACAACGAGCGCATGGGCCTCAAGGTGGACGCCATACTTTTCGCCAATCTGCGTCCTGGTGTTCCGTCCGAGGAGCTCAGGAAGCTGAAAGGGGTGGAGGAGGTGAAGGAGGTGCTGCAGGTGACCGGTCCCCGCCGGATCATGGTCCGCCTGCAGGCCAGGGACGCCATTTCCCTGGAGCAGGCCATCTCCTCCAAGGTGATACCGCTGGGGCTGGAGGACGTCGAGCTGCGCATGGTCACCAGCTCCGCCAACCGTTTGCCGGGCAACTAGACGTTGGTCTTGTCGTAGTAGCCGGAGAACGGCCTGCTGGAGCTTGGCGCGACCTTCACGTAATCGTCCATATCGTCCGGGACGTCGGCGCCGAACGCTTTCACGAACTCCTCCAGCAACGTGCGCACTTCCCTCTCGTCGTCAGCGTTCAGCGGAGAGATCGCCGCGCCGGGTCCCAGCTGTTCAGGGGATACCTTGCCGCGAACGAATATGCGCCCGCCGTGCATTCCCGCCCCCAGGCTGCGTCCGACCGGGGCTCCTCCGCCGAGACCTAGCACAAGTATGGTCCCGCCGGCCATGTACTCGCCCAGGTAGTCCTTGGCCGTCCCGCCGATGACCATGGTCGGCCGCGATTCTCCGAACTCCTTCATGTGTATTCCGACGCGATAGCCGGTATCGCCCTTCACCAGGATCTGTCCGCCTCGAGCGGCTAGTCCCGTAACGTCCCAGGCGTTGCCGTGGACGATTATCCTTCCGGAGTTCATGGTGTTCCCGGTCATGTCCTGGGCGTTGCCGAACACCTCGATGGTCGGTCCGTTGAGGAACGCCCCGAGGTCGTTCCCCGGGGTACCGTGAACAGCTATGTAAAGACCAGGGGCGGAGGCGGTGGACGCCAGGTAGCGCTGCCCCATGACCCCTTTCAGTTCGATCGACGAGCAACCCCGGCGCATGGCCTTGCGCATGACGCAGTTCAGGGTGGTGTAGTGCATAGGCTGAGCCGTGGATAGTTGAAGGTCGATGACCGCCCGGTCCCCGACCACGCTGAAGCACTCCTTGCCGCAGTCGCATTCGTGGGAGTGCCCCTTGGGCTTGCAGACGTCCTTCATCAGCCCCACCCTTCCCCGATGTGCTTGACGTTCATCACTTCAGCGATCTTGGGGTTGGGTCCCCGGTACCGTAACCGATCACGGTTGCCGACCAGGCTTTCCACGGCATCTATTCCCATGGCTCCCAGGACCTCCTTCAGCTCCTCGTTCCAGGCCTGGAACAGGCGTACGATGCGCGCGGCGGCCACGTTCGAATCCAGCCTGGCCGTGAGATCGTCGCGTTGGGTGGCGATGCCCCACGAGCAGAGGCCGCGGTGGCACTGCTGGCACACCCGGCAGCCCATGGCGACCATGGCCGAGGTGGAGACCATCACCACGTCCGCGCCCAGCGCTATCGCCTTGATCATGTCCGCCGAGGAGCGTATGCCGCCCCCGGCGCAAACGGTCACCCGGTTGCGCAGCCCCTCCTGCGTTAGACGCCTATCCACGGCGGCTATGGCCACCTCGACGGGAAGGCCGGCATGGTCCCTTATGACCCGAGGCGCGGCGCCGGTGCCGCCCTTGAACCCGTCCACGGTGAGGAAGTCAGCTCCCGCCCGCACCAGCCCGGAGGCGATAGCGCCAACGTTATGCACGGCGGCGATCTTCACCCCCACCGGCAGGCGGTACTCGGTGCTCTCCTTGAGGACGGATATCAGCTGCGCCAGGTCCTCGATGCTGTAGATGTCGTGATGCGGATACGGGGATAGCGCGTCCGTCCCCAGGGGGATCATCCTGGTCTCGGAGATCATGGTGGTGACCTTCTCCCCCGGCAGGTGTCCTCCGTGTCCGGGCTTGGCGCCTTGGCCGATCTTGATCTCCACGGCCGCCACCCCCTTGAGGTATTCCGGCTTGATCCCGAAGCGGCCGGAAGCGACCTCCGAACAGATGTGGTCGGCGTACTGGTAGAAGTCCGGATGCAGTCCGCCCTCTCCGCTTCCAGCCACGATATCAAGCTCCCTGGCGGCCATGAACAGCGCCTTCTGGGCGTTGTAGGATATGGAACCGAGGGAGATGTGCCCGAACATCAACGGCATGTCCATCCGTATCAACGGGGTGTCGTCCTCACGGATGATCACCTTACCGTCGCAGACCTCCAGCTTGCCCGGGCGTCGGCCCAGGTAGGTCACGGTCTCCACCGGCTCCCGCAAGGGGTCGATGGAGGGGTTGGTCACCTGCGCCGCGTCCAGCAGCAAATCGTCGAATATCGCCGGGTGCGGGTCGTCCGCGCCGCATGACGACAATAGTACGCCACCAGAGCTGGCCTGGGCCAGGATCGATCTCCTGCTGCGTTCGGACCAGTTGCCGTGGGGGGCGAACTGCGGCGGAACCGGTCGGATCTCAATGCAGTTGGCCGGGCAGACCGCTATGCAGCGGCCGCAGGCCACGCATCCGCCGGACGACACGACCTTGGACTCCAGGAACTCCAGCGCCTGGTAGGAGCAGTCGTTCACGCAGCGGCGGCACACCCGGCACAGGTCGTAGTTGATGGTGGGCACGAACCTCTCCGGCAGGCGGTGATCCAACCTTTTTGTCGGTGGCGTCTCGCTCAAAGGCTCACCCCCTGGAAGGGCGGCTCGGTGCCGCGCCGCAAGATACCTTTTCCAGCTACGGCTATGAACGGATTACCGGCACCAGGCGCCCAGGTGCGGGCGTCCGGTTCCACGATGCGGATGGCGCTCTCCTCGCTGGCGCAGTAGGCCACGCCCTCGTCCGGCGACAGCCCCGCGATCATCGGTCTCAGCTTCTTCCTGTCGGCCAAAGCGATCAACGAGATGTCAGGCTGGCTTCTCCCGACGATGATGCTGAACGGTCCGTTCAGGAAAGCTTCCTTGTACGTTATCCTCAACCATTCCGCCAGACGGCGTTCTGCCGGCGGCATTTGTGAGATCTCCTGGAAGGTGGAGGGGGCCATGACAAAGGCAGCGACCTCGATGGGCAGCCGATTGCGGCGGACCAGCAGGTCCCATAGGTAGGTGACGACCTCGGTGTCCGTCAGTACCGTGCACTTGTAGCCGTTCATCTCCACCAGCTTGCGATTGACGCCATAGGAGGTGATCTCCCCGTTATGGCATACCCCCCAGTCCAGAAGGGACAGGGGATGCGCCCCGGCCCACCAGGCCGGTGAGTTGGTGGGGAAGCGGGAATGCGACAGCCACATGGTCCCCGAATACCGTTCCAGGTCGTACAGTTCGGCGATCTCGTACGAGTAGCCGTTGCCCTTGAACACCGCCATGTCCTTGCCGCTGGAGACGCAGAAGGCCTTGGGTATCTTCTCGTTGATATGCTGGACGATCTCCACCATGTAGTCATCTTCCCCGAGATCGCGGTCTCCTCTCCACTCCCGGGCGTCCGGAACCTTGGCGAAGTAGCGCCATACCATCGGATACGGGGGGGAGATGGTGGAGCGGTCGCGGGTGAAGACCTTCTCGTCGTGCAGAATGTCCAGGCGTCCGTCGAGGAAGTTCTCGGCGCTGCACTTGCCCTCCTCGTCGTCGAAGAAGAACTGCAGGCAGTACTGGTCCCGGCGCTCCTGGAAAAGGCCGTAGCAGGCGTAACCGGCACCCAGCCCGTTCTCCCTCTCCTCCATGATGGTGAGCATCCGGCCGATGCGGTCCCCGCTGATCTTCTCCCCCTTCAAGGAGATGCAGGAAGCTATGCCGCAGCCCCCGGGCTGGCCCTGCCATCCGGGCGGTCTGCTGGCGGTGTAGTTCTCAGCTCGCACTGGCCTTCCCAACCGGTCGGTCCTGCCCTCCCGGTCCGTTCTGTCAATCATCGGTGGTTCACTTCCTTCATGTAGTATATGAATTGCTCGAGGCAATAACCCCGGTGTCGCCCGGGTTATATGACCTTTTTTCATGGTCATTCGTCTATTTTCTTGTTTATTATTCGATTGTAGCTCTGTTTACAATCAAATTTTTAGATGAATGACCACAAATCGGACCCATGTAATCGTTCCTCGTATTTATTCATTGCTCGGTTTATACAGTATTATCGTAGATATTATTACGATTACCGTTTGTTAAAATGTAATTATCAACGAATAATCGGTGTGAAACTCTGAACAACATTCATATATCAACGTTTTCCCAGGAAACGGTCGAAGGACGCCCCACGGTCGCATGATTCCTATAGAACTAGGAGATACAAATCTGGAAAAGGATATTAATGCGATTTCACTTAATGAAAAAGAGAAGGTGAAGTCGGCTTGACATCCTCCCGTACGGCATTGGTACCGCAACTGCCCGACCTCGACAAGATAAGGCAGATGAGAAAGCGTCTTAACCTATCGCAGCGGGAATTGGCTGGCCTGGCCGGTGTGAGCCAGTCCTTGATCGCCAAGATCGAGAGGGGCACCATAGACCCCTCCTACAGCAACGTCCGCAAGATACTGTCCGCCTTCGAGGAAGTGATAAGGCGCCGGAAGGTGGAGGGCGTACGTTCCGGAACGCAGCTCACCGTCGGGGACCTAGCTACGCGAGGCGTGATCTTCGTCACTCCCGACCTNNCGATAGGTGAAGCGGTGGAGAGGATGATGAAGGGGCGCTTCACTCAACTGCCGGTGATAGTCGGAGAACGCATAGTGGGCGGACTGACCGACGACGCCATTCGAGATCATACCATAGAGCAGACCAAGACCCGGAAGAAGACCTATGAGGAGGTCATGCGGACCAGGATAGAGGAGATAATGGACGCTCCGTTCCCAATACTGAACGAGGACACCCCAATCGATCTGGCCTCGTTCCACCTGCAGAGGGAGGAAGCGATAC
>DUJZ01000054.1 GCA_013329565.1 Methanomassiliicoccales archaeon | reverse complement strand
AACCAGCGCTCGGCGGAGGTCATCTTCTTCTCGTCCAATCCGAAGAAGATGCCGAACCGGTCGACGAGCGGACGGCCAAGCCATAACGCCAGCATGTAAGCGACCGAAGAACCGATGACCGCTCCAAGGCTTCCGACCAATATCACCAGGAAGAAGTTCAGTTCCCCGGAATATGCGACGTAACCGGCGAAGGGCATGATCAGCTCGCTGGGGATGGGCGTAAAAATTCCCTCGACGAGCATGGCCAGGAATATCCCCTGATATCCCGTGGTTTCGATGAGGTCGATTATGAACTGGTTGAGCGTGTCTATGATCATTTCCTATTCACGTGCCGGCCTTTTTGGTTATCGTCCCCCAGTATTGATCCCCAGTATTAATAATCAGCCAGGGCCCGCGCCAATTTACCTCGATCACGGATGTACCATACCAATGCCTATAAACCCCCCGGGGAACTTATTAGTGATGAGTGAGACGAAATTGAAAAACTCTTTGGGGCACGCGTCCGTGGTTCGGGTATTGGAGAAGACCGCGGGTTTCAGCGGTCCGGTGGCGGATGAGGTCGCGTTACGTGTCCTGAACTACTTCGGATATCTGGACGAGATAATAGACAACGCCCTGGACCACGACGACCGCCGACTGTTCTATTTCCTGCAGGACATGAAGATCCTGAGCACCCGCTGGGAGGAGACGCAACTTGCTAACGGTCGCAACTGGCGCATATTCTACTGGTCCTTCAACTGGGACAACATCAGCCGCATCCTGGACGAACATCCGCCCAAGAACGAGCCGGTGGACCTGTACCGGAGCCTGCCCGACTCGGTGTGGTGCCGCGGGGAGCAGGAAGGCGTGGCCTGAGGGAAAACGATTTTTCCTTGAAACCGGATGACCGTCCATGAAGTTCTGCTACTGCCCCGACTGCAAGGACCTGCAGCCCACCGCCTGGTATAGGCGCAAGGGGTGCAAGCTGTGCGGGGGGAAGTGCCGGATCATCACCGTGCCTATCTATTATTACGGAGTGGCGATGTACGCCCTGAGCGCTATCGGCGCCTTCCTGGTCGGGGCGGAGATACTGCGGTACGATCTCGGTCTGGGAGATCTGAGGCTATACCTGATGTTCGGCAGCCTGATCCTGGCCATGGTCTTCGCCGCTCTGGAGACGGCGAGGGCGGCCGAGATCGCCCAGAAGAAGGTCGGCAAGGTCCTCTAAACCGATAAGAATAGAGTGGATACCACCGAACCGTCACCTAGCTCCCGGCGGTCTGCGTAAACGTTACCGCCTTCCTCCGGAGGCATCGAACCGAACTGAAACGTGGCGGATCCGAGTTCGATGATGAGCCAAGTTCTGCCTTCGGTCCCTTCCATCTCGGCGATGGTACCGTTCACCATATCTTCGACAACGTCTGCCTGTTCTTCATCCGGGGTTCCAACCAAAGATAGGGCGATGAGATAGTCGGCCAAGGTGGCGGTGGACATGGAACTGCCACCCTCCCCCGGAAGCTCCCCGGAAAGCATCACCGAGTGATAGGAGCGCAACAGTTCCGCCCTATCGTCCTTAGGACCATCATCAGAGGTCGAGTAGATCGCTCCGACCAGAATGGTCAGTACCACCAGGAAGACCAGGGCGTCCACCAGCACGGCCATTCCTTGGCGGTCCTTTCTCAGCGCCACGCCCGCACCTCCATTATCCCGGCGACGGTCCTTCCGTCCACATCGATGAGCAGAGGGAGTTGGAAGGCCAGCACGTCCCCTTGAGGCGGTTCACCCTGGTTCAGGATCAAGAGGGGCGTGGAGTTGCCGGAGCATCGATAGGTGACCGTCATTCCCGAGATCTCATCCGGAAAACTTGGCCCACCTATATCTCCATTCAAACCGTCCATAGGGATGGCGCGATTCTCGGAGTAAAGTCCGTTGGCTTCCAGCCATGATACCACGTCCTTCTCGTCCATATCCGGATCGAGTTGCAACGTTCCGGACGCTAGCACCACCAGGAACACCGATGAGGCGGTGATGACCACCATCACTGCCAGTATTGATTCTAGGAAGCCTCCTACACCTTCATGGTCCATGCACCTCCTTGCGACACGCACGAACCTTCAGCGTCGCGGAGGATAAAGGCGGACGCCCTTAACTGTAAGCTAACTCAGAACACGCCCTTGCGGTAATGGCCGAGGCTGCTCCGGCCGCACTTGCGCCTGAGTTCCTCCAGGCTCGCCAGGTCCACCTCCTTGAAGCTTTTTGCGACGAAGGCCGCCAGGTCGGGGTGCCGCCTTCTGACGTCCAAGCCCAAGGAATCGACGCCCATGGCTCGCAGCTCGGGCACCTTGTCCAGCATCAGGAGGTCCGTGCTGTGCAGGATGTGCACGAAACCTTCGGGATCGCGATGAACCGGATAGCGAACGCCCCGGTCGTCCACCAGTGTTCCCTCGGGCAGCGTAGGATCGCGGCTGAGCATCAGCTCCAGGCGTCCGAAGGCCATCACCTCGCATCTTCCCTCGGTTCGGGAAAGGACGTGAAGAAGCTCCTCCTGGTCCAGTTCCGGGGACAGCGTAGATTGATGCAGCTGCGGCAGGGTGTAGCTGTTGAAGACGTTCATGTGATACGAACCGTAGACGGTCCGTTCCTTGTTCATCTCGTACTGGTCGACGGTGTTCACCATAACCCGGTCGTGGTCCGATGCACTTTCCTTCAGCGATAATCGGGGCAGCAACTTCACGAACTCCTTGCCCTCGCCCTCCCACATTTCGAACGCCTCCGCGTCCTGCTTCGTTCCTTCGAAATACACCCTGTCGGCGTAAGGGAGAACGGCCTTGAGCACGGCTATGCTGGAAACGTAGAACGATAGCTCGCTCACCTTCTCGCCCCGGCGCATACGCTTGGACGGAAGCTCCAGAGCTTTTCGCACCGCGTCCCGCTCCTGCAGTTCGATCTTGGAGATGACGTCTTCCATTACCGGGAACTCCCGGTCCTTGGTCTTGTACACTGTGTAATCTCCGTCCTTCAAAAGGAACGGCGGGGAGGCGATGACGTTCGTTCCGTCAAGGTCGGAACCTTTGAGGTCGAACCCTCCGACCTTTTCGTTGCCCTGGTAGAGACTGATGCCGTCGCCCACGTCCAACGCGCCGCGAGGCATTCTCAGACGGCCATTGACCACCGTGGCAGGTCCCGACGGCTTGCCCCGGGATTCCGGGTAGGCGGTCTGCATCACTTCCTTATCAATGAGATAGCCGCCGGAGAACCCCCGGTTGAAGACGACCTCCAGCAGCTCCCGCTCTCGTTCGGTGATGAGCGGTGCCTCCCCGTTCCTGGCCCTCTCGATCGCCCTCTTGTATATCCTGGACGTCATGTAGACGTACTGCGGGGAGCGCATCCGGCCCTCTATCTTAAGGGAGGCGACACCGCAGCGCATCAGCTCGGGAATCGATTCGACGCCGAAGGTGTCAGCAGTGCTCAGAAGGTAGCCTCCCTTCTTGCCCAGGGTGTAGGATCTGCGGCAAGGCTGGGCGCACATTCCCCGGTTGCCGGAACGTCCCCCCAGGAAGCTGGAGAAGAGGCATTGCCCGGAGAAGCAGTAGCACAGCGCGCCGTGTATGAAAACTTCGATGCCGACATTCGAGCTCTCGGCGATCTCCTTGATCTGCTCGAGCCCAAGCTCCCGGGCCAGGATCGCTCGCTCTATGCCCTGGCCCTCCGCCCATTTGACTCCCGCCGAACTGTGTATGGCCATCTGGGTGGAGGCGTGTACCGGTATGGAGAACCGCTCCTTGATCAGCGGCAGGAGTCCGCGGTCCTGGACGATCACCGCGTCCGCTCCCGCGGTATCCAGCATCTCCACGAACGACAGCGCTTCGGCCATCTCCCCTTCCTTGATGAGGGTGTTGACCGTCACGTAGGTGCGCATGCCCCGGTCGTGAGTGAGCTTGATGGCCCCTGCTAACATCCTATCGGAGAAGTTGCTGGCGAAGTGCCGGGCCCCGAAGCTCTTTCCCCCGAGGTACACAGCGTCCGCCCCACCGGCGATGGCCGCCTTGAGCGCTTCCTCGGTCCCGACCGGAGCTAGCAGTTCCATGTCCCTGGAATCGTCTGCCGGCATATTAACTTCCTTGGCGTGTAGCGTACAGTTAGCCGTCATCTCGAACCACCCTTCCGGCGTTGGACGTTCAGGGAAGCAAATGGCGAAGGTGGTAATGATGCCAAGGAGGGGCGACGCGCGGCCGGCGGTGCGCCCGGACAAGGAAGGGTGCAGGTTCCAATTGCAGGGAAGGATGATCGAGATCGACTGCCTCGGATGTTCCGACGCCGACGATGCCCCGTCAGAGAGGTGCCTGGGGGCTTTCCGCAGCGCTCTGAACGCCCACAGGGAGGCCACGGGAATATTGATGCGGGGGCCGCAGGACGTCTGGGTCCGCGAGAACGGAGTGATCTCGCTCCGAACGCTCATGGCCGCTGAAACCGCGTGGGAAGGCCTGCGAGGCACATTGCGCTCCTTACCATGCCCGCGACCGATCCCGCCGGAAAGGATCAACCGTTATCTGGAACGGGTCCGGACCGGGTCTTCAGACCTGTTCTGTCAGGGAGAGGGTGTTGCTTGCGCATCATGTCTCGAAAGGCAGCAGGAGGCCATCGATGCCCTGCGTTCTGACGGCAGGAAGGCCAAGAAGACGCTCGCCGCGGACCGCTTCCGCATAATCGAAGTTCCAGGGGGGAGCGACAGGTGAGCCTTGCGCGACCGTTGGACCTGGTAGACGCCCTGCCCGCCTTACGCCGCGGCCGCATGGTCAAGCCGTCGACATCCGGTTATTGGATCGAAAGGGAGGCGCCGGTCGGGTGGCTGGTCGTGGACCGCCGGGAACTTCCTGGCGGCAGGATAGAGATCATCGCTGACCCCTCAGGGGTACGGCAGAGGTATTGCGTGCTTCCCTGGGAGCACACCGCCGATCGCGATTCGGCCAAGCTTCTGGCGCAGGCGGTGGCCAAGGTGCGTTCGGTCCCCCCGGCCTCGCTGGGAGGGGAGGAGTCGGAGCTTCGCTCCCACGTCAGGTCGCTGGTCCGCTNNTTGGACCCGCCGGCGAACGTCGAGAGGGAACTGCTCGACGCCGTCATGCGCAACACCCTGGGACTTGGAGTATTGGACATAGTCCTGAGGGATCCCCGCGTGGAGGATATCTACGTTGATGCGCCATGCCAGGACACCCGGGCCTACCTCACCCTGAACCAGGCTGGCGGGCGGAACCTCTTCGGCAGGTGCGAGACCAACGTCATCGTTTCCGAGAAGGAGATGGTGGGTCTGGTCGGCCGCCTGAAGTACCGCTCCGGCCGGCCGTTCTCCCGGTCCAGTCCTGTGCTGGAGACGGACATCGCTGACGCCGGCGTGCGAGCGACCGCCCTCTGCCCTCCCCTGAGCCCGGACGGATTGGCCTTGGCACTGCGAAGGCGTTCCGACGTTCCTTGGACACTGCTCCGCCTCGCTGAACGCGGTTCCCTGGACGAGGTGGCTGCTGGACTGCTCTCATTTCTCATGGACGGCAGGGCTTCCATCCTGGTATGCGGCGCCCGCGGCTCCGGCAAATCTTCTTTGCTTTCCGCCCTGCTGTTCGAATTCCCGGTGGACCAGAGGATCCTGGTCATCGAAGATACGAGAGAAGTTCCGGTGAACGCCCTGCAGTCCCTGGGGTTCAAGGTGCAGTCCATGCTGGTCGATCCGTCGCTAAGCGGCGATCGCACCTCCTCGGCGGAGGAGGCTCTGCGCGTCTCACTTCGGCTGGGAGAATCGGCGATCGTGGTCGGAGAGGTGCGCGGAAGGGAAGCCATGACGCTCTACGAGAGCATGCGCACCGGAAAGGCCGGTTCCTCCGTTCTGGGCACCATACACGGCGACGGGGCGAAGGAGGTGCACGACCGGGTGGTGAACGAGCTTGGCATCCCGGAAGCGTCCTTTGCCTCCACCGACGTGATAGTGACCATGGGCCTCATCCGTCCCGGTGGGGGACTTGGTCAGGTACGAAGGATAACCGAAGTGGCCGAAGTGATACGCACGCCGGAGGGCCTCAGCTTCCTACCGATGCTCACCTATGACGGAAAATATCATCTCAGCGAACGGCACATGCCCCTCCTGGCCCGGATAGCCTCCGGCTGGGGGATGAGCTATGAGGAAGGCCTGGAGAACCTGCG
>DUJZ01000027.1 GCA_013329565.1 Methanomassiliicoccales archaeon | reverse complement strand
AGATGTGTATAAGAGACAGCACGAGTTCAGCGGCGGGCAAAGACAGCGCATAGGCGTCGCGCGGGCGCTAATGCTCAACCCGGACATGATCGTCCTGGACGAGCCGACATCCGCTCTGGACGTTTCCGTTCAAGCTCAGATATTGAACCTTCTGAACGACCTGCAGGCCGACTTCAAGCTGACCTACACCTTCATCTCGCACGACCTGAGCACCATCCAGTACATGTGCGACCGGGTTTGCGTGATGTATCTGGGGAAGGTGGTCGAGGAAGCCAGCAAGAAGGACCTCTTCAACCATCCCATGCATCCATACACAGAGGCGTTGCTGAGCGCGATCCCCGTTCCGGACCCGGACAAACGGAAGCAGCGCGTGCTGCTCTCCGGAGACGTGCCGTCGCCAGCCAACCCGCCGAAGGGTTGCCGGTTCCATACCCGCTGCCGCTATCGCGAGGCGATCTGCGAATCGGTGGAGCCAAAGCTGGAAGACAAGGGCCATGGTCACCTGGTGGCCTGCCACTTCCGTTGAGATGGAAATGGCCAGAAAACGCCGGATCGAAGCCTCGCCGCCCGTTGACGAGCCGCAGGAAGAAGACGAGGTCATAGACGTTCGCAGCGACCGCGATATAGCTATAGAGGGCACCTGGAAGGAGTGGTTCCAGATAGTGTTCATGAAGTATTGCTATGCGGTCGGCATCCTATTCCTCGCTTGCATCGTTCCCCTGGAGGCATTGCGTCAATTGGGCGGCGACCTGGGTCTTGGCGTGGCCTTCGTGTCGGTTCTGCTCATCATTCCCCTGGGCATCTTCGGCTACCTGAAGCTGTGGGGCGACGGCGGGATATGGGGGCGGGAAGCCTCTGAGGATTCTTGATCTAGAATATGTTAACTGAGTTAATTTATACCCCGAACCCGATTCCTCCCCGGGGAGAACGGAATCTTGACGGTGGTTACCTTAGATGACATGGTGAAGGCCTTGGCCAACACCATGGGCAAGAAAGGAATGTCCCACGAGGACCAGGAGAAGCTCGCCGAGTGGATCCTTTCCTTCTTCGGATACACCGACGAGGTGATCGACAATAAACTGACCTCGGAAGATCGAGACGTGTTCTACTGGCTGGAGGAGGAGGGCTTCCTGACCACCACCCAGGAAGAGGTCCATCTGAAGAAGGGCAAGCTGTGGCGCATCCACTATTGGATCCTGAAGAAGGACCAGATATTGCGAATAGCGCAACAGAGCGAGGACGCGATCTGCGGGCCGGACGATCCGACCGCCGTATACAACAACATGGACGACGCCATGTGGAAAGCGCATGAGCGCTAGGTATTTTATATACCGCCCCCTTTCCTGAACTCTGATGTACGAAGACATACTCCTGGTCCTGCTGGCCATCGTCGCGTTCGTTTTCATCGTGCGATTGGCCGACCGTAAGGGATGGATCAAGAAGTATGGTATGAAGGCCTACGGCCCCTTCCTGATGTGGAGCACCCAGCGGGGAAAGGTCCTGATCGATCGCCTGGCGACCCCCAAGAAGTTCTGGTTGGGATACGCTGCCGTTGCCAAGTGGGTGTGCGCCGTGGTAATGTTCCTGATGATGGCCTTGCTGCTCTGGGAGGCCACCATCGTCGACCAGATCCCGGCGGAGAGCGCTCCCGGGCTGGAGATGATGCTCGGCATCCCTGGCGTCAATCCGATCATTCCCCTCTGGTACGGCATCCTTGGGCTTCTGGTGGCGATAGTGATACACGAGGTCGCGCACGGCATCCTCACCAGGGTGGGCAACATGGACATCCGCTCCATGGGACTTCTGCTCCTCATCGTCCCCATGGGCGCCTTCGTGGAGCCGGACGAGGAGGCCTTGGTCAAAACGGACAAGCGCCGGAGAATGAACGTTTACGCGGTCGGACCGGCCACCAACATCATCGTTGGGCTGATATGCGCGCTGATATTCTCCTCGGCCATGATGAGTTCCGTCGAACCTGTACAGGATAACCCCATCATAGTCAGCGTGGCCGACGATGGCCCGGCAGAGATGGCCGGCCTTCGGTTCGGAGCGCAGATAATGCAGATGGACGGGACGGTAATCGGCACCTACGATGATTTCTATTCGTTCTCGGGACCAGATCCAGGGGAGAACGTTACTGTTTCATATTATTACAAAGGCGAACCGCGGGCTGCCGAGGTCATCGCCGGCGTAGTGCTCACGTCCATATCATCCGGTTACCCGGCGGACGAGGCCGGTCTTGAACCGGGCATGATAATCTACTCTCTGAACGACACGGTGATCAGGAACGACAGCGATCTGAAAACAGTTCTGCGTTCCACGGTCGGCGGGCAGCAGGTGAACGTCACCGCCCTCGTTTATGATGGTGACCTTGGAACTTACGTTCCGGAGGCTTCGGTCACCAGTGTCATCCTGACGAGCAGGTTGGCCTACTACCAGGAGGTCAGTCCTGGCACGGTCGATGAAGATTTCGAGGATTACGGGTTCATGGGGATCAACTCCGCCTACATGGGGGCGGGAGTGAACGACCCCCAGATCATTCTCGATCGTTTGGCCACCCCTTACGCGGGCGCTGACGACCTTAGCTCGTACGTCACCTCGTCACTGGGGTACATCGCCCTGCCGTTCTACGGTCTGGCGCCGTTGACGAGCACCATCACCGACCTCTACGAGCCGCAGGGGGCGTGGGGTGCGCTTCCGGACGGTGTGTTCTGGGTATTGGTCAACTGCGCCTACTGGATATTCTGGATCAATCTGATGATCGGAATGACGAACGTGCTGCCGGCGGTGCCCTTGGACGGAGGATACCTGTTCCGTGACGGACTGGACGCCCTGGTCAAGCGGTTCAAGAAGAACGCTAGCGACGAGGAGCGCATAAAGTACGTTGGCAAGATCACCTACGCCCTGGCGATATTCGTGCTGTTCCTGATATTGTGGCAGCTCATCGGGCCGCGCCTGCTGGGATGATCATTCCCTGCAGACGAAAGTGATGCTAGGGGAGTTGTTAACGGAATGATTGCATTCCGGGCACAGTTCGTAATCGAGGGAGCGCAAACTGCGGTACGGATCGTAGATCTTTCCGCACTCGCGGCACTTCAGGAACACTGAGAACACCGGTTTGAAATCCAGGCACTCGATCACCCTACTGTCGATAAACGATGTGCAGTTGTGCAGGGAACAGTTATCGCACAGGCTGCTCCGGCGGATGTTGATGAGCCTATGCTCGGAGACCTGTATGCGGACCATCGGCGAAACCGTCCCTAATACTTCGATGTCTGCCCTACAAATACATTTGGAAGACCGATTCAAAAAAGTAAAAAGGAAGGAAAGGTGAGGGCCGAGCCCTCGTTATCTTCAAGAGATGATGTTCTTGGTCCTCTCCTTCAGCTCGCCCAGCTTGCCCTTGTTCCACCCGGAGGTCTTGGAGAAGAACCCGGTGACACGGGTGATCCCCTCCACGTTCGGGGAATGGCAGTACGGGCAGGTATCGCTCAGGCCACGGGTGGTCTTCCCGCAGTTCAGGCAGGAGGTGAACTCCGGGCTGAAGGCGATCTGCGAGTTCTGGGTGTGCAGGAAGGTCTTGGTCACGAAGGCCGCCAGGTTCTCTGCCGGGGGCTTGTGCTCCCCGAGCCATACGTGAGATAGCGCCCCAGCCTCCACCAGGGGGTGGAACAGCCCTTCCGCCTTGACCCTCTCTATGGCGCTGATCTGGGCGCCCACGTTCAGGTAGGTTGAGTTGGTGTAGTAGATCTCACCGGAGCTCTTGTTGCCGCGCATGACCGTGGGGGCCTGCAGCGGATAGTACTTCATGTCCAGCTTGGCGAAGCGGTAGGCGGTGCTCTCGGCCGGGGTCTGCTCCAGGGGCATCTTGAGTCCATACTTCTTGCCTATCTCCTCGGAGTGCTTCTTCATGACCGAGATGACCTTGAGGCCGAACTTGGTGGCCTCCTTGCTCTCGTGCATCTGCTGGCCGGTGTGGTACTGCACCAGTTCGTTAAGACCGACCATTCCGATCAGGAACGACGCCTTGTTGAAGCGGTAGTAAGGCTCCCCGTCCAGATTCATGGTCAGGAGGGCGAGCGGACCGTACTTGCCCATCCCCAGCAGCTTTCCGATGAACTCCTTCTTCTGCAGGTGGGCCTGGGCGACCATTTCGATCTTCTCCTCCAGCAGGCGGAACAGCTTCTCGTCGTCCTGGTGCGCCTCGTAGGCGATGCGCGGCAGGTTGATGGTGACGTTCTGCANNAGGCGGCAGCACTCGGATATCTTGGCAGTTCCGCCACGGTCGAACACGAAGTAGGTGTTGCCCTTCTCGGTGGCGGTCTCACATATCTTGTTCAGGAACTCCTGGTGACCGTCGGTCTTGAAGAACTTCTCGGTCATGTGCACGTTCGGCTTGGGGAAAAAGAACGGGCGACCCATGGCGTCTCCCTCCAGGTAGACGTCGAAGAGGGCGTTCACGAACCTCTGGCTCTCCTCGGCGTAATCCCCATAGACCTTTCCGGTGAACGTGCCGTTCGGACCGATGGCGTCCACGTTCTGGAAGTGGTCGGGCACCTCCCAGTACAGGTTCAGGTCGCTGAATATGGACTGACCGCCGCGGGCCACGGCCTGCTGGGCGAACTCAAAGATCAGTATCTGGGCCAGCTGCTTCATGCGGGTATCGTCCACATTGGTCAGGTATGGCGCGAGGAAGAGGTTGAAAGCGTCCCAGCCGATGGCCCCGGCGAAGTTACCCTGAAGCGCAGCAGAGAACTTGACGACCTGCTCGATGAGCACCTCGGGGTGCTTGGCCGGCTTGGCGATAGATATGGCGTTGGGAAGGTTCAGACCGAACTTCTTCACGTATTCTATGGACTGGCCGCTGCAATAGGGGCGGTCGACCATGCCTAGGTCGTGAAGGTGAATGTCACCGCGCATGTGGGCGTCGGCCAGGTCCTGGCTGAACACTTCGAGCAAGGCGAACTCCTTCTTGATCTGCTCGGCCAGGGTGAGATTCGTCGCTTCCGGTCCGTGAGGAACGTTGGCGTTCTCCTTGTTCGGGCTCATGATAATCTGCCGGGCGTCGTATAACGGTACTCCCAGGCGAGTGTGCTGTCGGCGAATCTTGGCCAGGCCGTACTCGACAAGCTTGGCGTTGGTCAGTTCGCGTATCAGCGGGGCGGTAATGACGTCGAGCTGCAGCTCCCCTATCATCTTCTCGACCTCGCGGGCCACGATCGCCGCGGCGTCCTCGCTGATATCGGTCTCCCTCATCAGGGCGTCAAATATCCTGCTCTTGTCCCACTTCTTGATCTCCTCATCCGAAGTGCGGACGAACAGGGATATCTCGGTCGATTCTCGTTCGCTATTTGGGCTTGTATTACGGGGGGATTCTGCGCTTTTCATTTCACTCACGTTCTTTCTGATCTCTTGTTCGTCATTGAATTATAAGGAGGACCTATTTAGAAGGTCCCATTGCACTCATTTAACTCAGGGAATATGACATTCAGTGCACAGGTTTAAATGAATTTCTGAACTGAATCTGTTAACCATTAACGGCAATGAACCGGTCGTGCAAAGCTATATTATTACCACATCTGTTACCACATCTGTTAACATATGTTCCACCCAGATAGGGACCTAAAGCAGATAATTATCTCGATGCTGTCCGAGGACGGCAGGTCTATAAGTTATCTTTCTAGAGAATTGAAGAAGCAAGGCTTTGACATTCACCGCCTTACCCTCACCGGATATCTGCGGGCATTGAGCGACATGAACGTCCTCAAGGAGAAGGACGTCCCACCAGCCAAGATATACACCCCTATCAAAGGTAAAGAAAGGGACATATACCTAAAGGTCGCCGAACAATCAAAGATACTGGCTCTGGACAAGTATCCCGAGCTGACCTTGTACACACTGTACAAACTGTTCAAGCGCCCGATCTTCAAGGAGGAATTGGAGAGGGCGGGCATTTTCGAGTTCTCACCTGGCGTTCAAGCAAAAGAGGAAGAGATCGCCGACGCCCGGAAGTTCATGCAGAAGACGGGATTCAAGATACCCACCAGCAGCAAGGCCTACGTCCCTATGAACGAGGACCTGGAGGATATGTTCCATATCCTGTTAGTGCAGATGCTCGTCAGCGATTCGGAATGCTCTTACCTGGTCAAAGAGACGAAACAGGCTAAGCTGGATCTGTGAGGGGGCGCGAATAACGTATAAATCTCCTGAAGGCCTTTTCGCCCGCATGGAACTTAATGACCTGGTCGAATCCCTGAAAAGCTTTCCAGGCGTGACCAGGAAGAAGAGCATATCATCCGTGATCAATTTCTTTCCCAAGCAATCGTACACCAAGATATTGGCATCCTACGGAGAGGACGCCGCCGTGGTGGATCAGGGCGACAAATTATTATTGCTGGCGGCTGACGGGATCATGCCCGCCCTGATGAAGGCCAACCCGTTCTTCGCCGGTTATTACGCTGTTCTGGTCAACATTCACGA
>DUJZ01000137.1 GCA_013329565.1 Methanomassiliicoccales archaeon | reverse complement strand
TGATACCCCTGGCCTTCGCGTTGCTGCTCCTGACCATCAACTACATCTATCTCAGCAGGGTGTTATTCGTGGTCACCGACCAGAGGATCATCACCCGCTACGGTATCTTCACCCTGAGGTACGCTGGCACCGGGATAGAGAAGGTGCAGAGCGTCACCACCATCCAGCCCTGGTACGAGAGGCTTTTCGGGCATGGGGACGTCTTCTTCCCCACTGCCGGGGAGAAGGGCGGTATCGATCACGAGTCTCCAGGAATAAAGCTGATGAGCGGCGGAGCGGTCTCCTGGGAGAACGTGGGCAAACTCTTTGAGGTGACCAAGATCGCCAGTGCGGTCATCCATATGGACGTCACGCCGGTCTCCGTCGTCAACCAGCCGTCCAAGGTGAGCGGCGCTGAGAAGCTAGAAGACCTGTGCGAGAGGGTCAGCATCGGCCAGGAAGAGTACGAGAAGGAAAGGAAGGAGGCGCTGGAGGAGCTCTGGGAGCCCTCCGCCCACCTTTTTTATTTTTATTTAGAATATCCATTGGCGGGCCCGCCGGGATTCGAACCCGGGACCACTGACTTGCCCCTCCCCCCGTTGCCAGGGAATAGAAGGCCAGTGCTATATCCAGCTAAGCCACGGGCCCGATGCGTCGGCAATGCTCGTAACCTGATTTAAAGGTTTATGGTTATCTTAGCCGACGAAGTGCCATATGGAGTAGCCGAAGAGCAGCAAAGCCGCCTCCCCCAGGGACACCAGCCCTATCAGGAACTGCATTGGACGGAACCCGAGCACCACCCCTCCCATGTCCATCAGGTCCTCAGCGAACTTGAATATGACATAGAAGATGATGAGCACGATGAACGCCACAACCAGGACCACGTTGGTGGTCAGGAAGTCCAGTTCATAGGCCTTTCCTACCCAGTATAGGCCGTAACCGGCCACCCCGCCCGCTATCAGGGCGATGAGAGAGGCCAGCTTGATCCCCTTGATGGCCCTGAGGAACAAGGATAGGCCAAGGAATATGAGTATCAGCCTTGTGGAGATGTCGTATTCTCCCAGGCTCCAAGCCCATGCCCCTATGCCTATCATGGCCGCGCCCACGATGAAGCCCAGGAAAAGCAGGACCTCATCCCAAGATGATGATTCCTTCCTCCCGTACCAGGCGCTGGTGATGGCCAACAGCCCTCCTGAGATCAGACCCGCCTCGACGATGCTGAGCTCCACCATATCGTTCCCCGACAATCATGGCTCGACAGGTTAATAAGGGATTGGACGGTCAAAACGGATATCTACCGGCTACTGGCATATTCGCATGATAATAATGGATGTCAAGGAGTCGGTGGACAGGCGCAGGGCGGCCAGGGCTCTGGACGAGAAGCCTGTGTCGGATGGATTGATATCGGAACTGATAGAGGCCATGCGGCTGTCGCCGTCGTGCAACAACAATCAGCCGTGGCGGGTGATCGTGGCCAGGGACACGGCTTCCTTGGAGGCGGTCAAGACGTCGCTCACCAAAGGCAACGTATGGGCCACCAAAGCCCCTCTGATCCTTGTCGTATGCTCCCGCATAGAAGACGACTGCAAGCTGGCGGATCGCCGTGACTACTATCTGTTCAGCACCGGACTGGCCGTCGGCGAGATGCTGCTGCGGGCCACCGAGCTGGGGCTCATCGCCCACCCCATCGCCGGGTTCAATGCCCTGGCCATAAAGGAAAAGCTGGCCATACCGGCCGATCACGTCCTCATTACCCTGGTCATCTGCGGCTACCCGGGGAACGACGTCTCCCTGCTGTCGGAGAAGCAACTGCTGGCCGAGGTGGAAAGACCTCCGCGCAAGCCGGTCGGCGAGAACTTCTTCAACGGCCGCTGGGGCAATCCCTGGGCCTGATCAGATGCCCAGCAGCTTCTGTATCGTTCCCCCGAGCAATTTTTCCCTCCGGCCCTCGGAGCAGATGTCCTGCTCCCTGACAAAGGAGCACCAGGACTCGTACGGATAGGCGAGATCGAACAGCGGCCAGTCCGTACCGAAGATCACCCGGTCGCCCATGACCGAGAACGCCTCGCTCAGTCGGTCCTTTACCATCTGCGGTTCTGTCGGAAGCCAGCCCTGCAGGGCGGAGCAGTCGGTGTAGAGGTTATCATAATCCCTTGCCAGCTCGTAGGTGTCCGCCCGGTACTTGCCGCCGAGATGGGCGATGACGAGCTTCAGCTCAGGGTACTTTTCCAGAACGCTCCGGAAGTGTATGGGCCGGCTCTTCTCTTCGTCCAGTGGACCCCAGCTAGCGCCGGCATGACTGACCACGATGAGGTCCATGTCCTTGACCTCCTTCCAGAACGGCTCAAGCCTCTCCTCGTACGGGTGGAAACCGTTCGGCGGATAGACCTTGATGCCCCGCGGCTCGAACTTGGCGAAGTACTTGCGCATCAGGCGTATGGCCTGCTCGCCTCTGCCAGGATCTATGCCCATGAACGGGATGAGCTTGTCCGGGTAGTTCGCCGCGGACTCGAATATCCAGTCGTTGAACTCCTCGACGCCGACCTTGGGCTCCTGCACCAGGCCGAAATCCAATGGCAATAGGACCGAACGATCAACGCCAGCCTGCTTCATGGAATCGACAAGAAGCTCCGGTCGCACTTCGGACGTAGGGAAGTTCTCCTCGATCTCCTGGGTCATGTCCAGGAATTCCGACATGGCCAGCCATGGCTCCAGATAGGCATTTATGATAACATCCGGGTACATAGGTCGGAGCCACATGTGGACGTGACCGTCGATGATCATCGCTTGGATGAATCGGTTTCTGGATTGAATACGTTTGCTGCCTTCATATCCCCAGGACCTTTTGCATGTTCCTGCCCAGCAATTTCTCCTTGGTATCGTCGTCAGCCCAGGGCTGGGTCTTTACGAAATGAGCCCACATAGGCGTGGTGTAGCTCAGCTCGAACAGAGGAAAGTCAGAACCGAAGGACACCTTGTCCGGGATCGTGGCCGCCAACTCTCTCAGCCGGGAGATGGCGGTCTCCGGATCGGACGGAAGCCATCCCTGGAGCGCGGAGCAATCAGTGAAGCAGTTGGGATATTCGCTGCACATCTGGTAGGCTTGCTGCCTCCACCTTCCGCCCAGGTGAGCTAGAACGATATTGGTGTCCGGGTAGCGCTGCAGAACGCCCGTCCAAAACGAGGGCTCGCTGTACTTCTCCTCCAGAGAACCCCAGGCCGCCCCGGCGTGGGTGATGATCACCAGGCCAAGCTCGTCCACGCGGTCTAGGAACTTACGGACGCGCTCCTCGTTGGGATACCAGCCTGTGGACGGATAGAGCTTCACGCCCTTGGCGTCGTACTTCTTCACGTAATGGTCCAGAATATCGAGCGCCTGACCGCCCCTTTGCGGGTCCACGCCTATGAATGGTATAAGACGGTCGGAAGCCGTAGCGCAGGTCTCGAACGCCCAGGTGTTATACTCGTTTACATCCAGACGAGCCTTCTCGACCAGATTGAAATCGATCGGCAGGACGACCGCCTTGTCCACGCCTCCGTCGTCAAGCGCCTCCAGTATCTTCTCGGCGTCCACTGTGTACTCGGGCCAGACCGTCTCCGTCCCCACGTCCCAGTCCATGAGCCCTTCCAGGGCTGCCAGCGGTTCCAGGTACATGCGGACCATGGCGTCCGGAAGATGGTCCCGGAGCCAGAGGTGAACGTGGCTGTCGATCATCATCTGGGTTCCCCATCGAAAGGGAGGTCCTGAATATATGGCACTTGCCGCCCCATGGACGTTCAAGGAATGTCTTTCCCCAAAATGCCAATATATAATCATTGGGTCTATTCAGTTGTTACAGGTTGGGATGGGGTAGAAAGGTGAGATATAGGAAATGACCAAGATATCCGAGATCGAGGGGATCGGACCGGCCATCAGCGAAAAGCTGGCCAAGGCGGAGATATTGACCGTAGAAAAGCTTCTGGCCGCATGCGCCGGACCGAGGGGCCGTGAGGAGGTCGCCAAGAAGACCGGGCTCAAGGAGGAGGACCTGTTGACATGGACCAACCATGCGGACCTGTTCCGGGTGAAGGGCATCGGTTCGGAGTACTCAGAACTGCTCGAGGGATCGGGCGTGGACACCGTACCTGAACTGGCCACGAGGAAGGCGGCCAACCTGGTGACGAAGATGGAAGAGGTGAACGCCAAGAAGAAGCTTGTGCGCCGCACTCCCACCGAGAAGATGGTGGAGAAGTGGATCGCCCAGGCCAAGAAGATGTCCAAGGTCGTTAGCCACTGATCCGCTTTCGTAAGATATGGATCGAATGGCCACATTATCTGAGGTCATTCGATCGCACTCCATTTTTGTATTCGTAGTTCTCGTACCCCCTCGACGGATTTAAATATTACGTACAATAATAAAATCATATGCCCGAAAAGGAGATGGTGATCGACCACCGGTCCCTTTTCAGGCTGTTCCATGTCGCACTGGTCGGTTACGCTTTGCTCTGGGCGGTCAGGTATGCCGGTTGGTATCTTTTCGGATACTGGGGCTCGATGTCCTCGGACGACCCGATGAGCATGCTGTTGATATTCTGGGTGCCGGTGCTCCTCTTCCTGATCATCCTGGTCACATTGCTTTTCGCCCTTTTCGGGGGTTACGGCATGAAGGCCTCACCTCGGTCTCTCCTATTGCACACTGGGATCCTCTTGGCCATCACGTTCTACATATGGTGGGCTGTCACCAGACCATTGATGATGGGCCTTACTTGATCGAGAGGTCGCGCTGTTGTCGACAAGGTTATATCTTCGCTTCATCCAATATCATCGATCATGCGGTCTGTTAAGGTAGCCAAGCGTTCGGAGCTGTCACCAGGCACTATGATGGGCGTGGAGATGGAAGGCAAACACTTCCTCCTGGCCAATGTTGAAGGAACGCTTTACGCCATGGACGGCCTTTGCTCCCACATGGCAGGTCGGCTTTGGGAGGGGACCCTGGAGGGAAGTGTCGTTAAATGCCCCAAGCATGGTTCCAGATTCGACGTGCGAACGGGTGAGGTGATCTCCCAGGTAAGGACACCGTTGATAGGAAAGGCCAAACCTCTGGGCACCTATAAGATATCGGTCGAAGGAGAGGACGTCTCCATCGATATCTGACCGGTTAGATCCGAGCGGCCCGCTCCCAACGATATCCCATGATCGGTTCCCTTGCGGAGATATGGTAATTATTAATCTCACCTTTCATATCTGCAGGGCTGAACATGAAAGAACATACCTCCGATTTCAACCCCGATTACAAGGAACATATACTCCAGTCGATCGGAAACACCCCTTTGATAAGGATCAACAAACTGAATCCAAATCCCAACGTCACCATTCTGGCCAAGGTGGAGGGGTTCAACCCCACCGGCAGCATCAAGGACCGCATCGCCCTGGCCATGGTCGAGCAGGCCGAACAGGAGGGCAAGCTGAGGAAAGGGAAGATTATAATCGAGCCGACCTCGGGGAACACAGGCGTAGCACTGGCAATGATCGGCGTGATAAAAGGTTACGGAGTGGAGATCGTCATGTGCGAGGCCGTCTCCGTCGAGAGAAGGCAGATGATCAAGGCCTTCGGCGGGACGGTCACCCTCAGCCCGGCCAAGGACGGTACGGATGGTGCCATCCGCCTGGCGAGGAAGCTGGTGGGTGAGAACCCGGACAAGTACTTCATGCCTGATCAGTTCTCCAACCATTACAACAAGATAGCCCATTACGAGACCACCGGCCACGAGATCTGGAGGCAGACCGGCGGGAAGGTCGATTACATCGTGTCCGCCCTGGGAACCTCCGGGACCATCATGGGCGTCGGCAAGGCGCTCAAGGAGCATAACCCCAACATCAAGATCGTGAGCGCCCATCCGGTGAAGGGTCATTACATCCAGGGTCTGAAGAACATGGAAGAGGCCATCGTCCCGGCCATCTACGACCCGAGCAAGATCGACATCACCATCATGGTGGAAACGGACACCGCATACGAGATGACCCGCCAGATCGTCAAGCAGGAAGGCATCTTCGTAGGAATGAGCAGCGGGGCGGCGATGTA
>DUJZ01000158.1 GCA_013329565.1 Methanomassiliicoccales archaeon | reverse complement strand
CCTCCTCCTTGGGCTTGGCCTTCTCGACATTCTTGGGTACGGACTCTTTGAGAGTGGCGCGGCGGATGTAAACGATGTCGCCCTCGGAGATCCCGTCCATCATGGCGTCCAGATCGCCAACGAAGCGGCCCAGGATGCTCGTGCCCGGAGGCTCCTCCCCGGTGGGCCCGAACTCCTTGCTATCTTCCAGGCGTATGCCTATGAGGCCGCGCTGCGGCCGGGACATGTTGGTTATCGCCACGTCGCCGCGGACCGATCGTCCTTCGAACGTTCTCTCGGGATACAGGTCGGCGGCGAGCTTTGGATCCCCCTCGAACGTTATCATGGGCATCCCCTCGAAGGTGAAGTGCACCTTCATGGTGCCGATGGGCTTGTGGTCCATCCCGGTGACCTTGCGGAAGTAGCGGACCGTCCAGGGGGACGCCTCGGGGTCCATGGTCAGCGCGAACACCTTGTGGTCGGGGACGCCCAGGGTCTCGATCTCCTTCTCCTTGGAGGCATGGATGGTCATCTCCGGTTCCTGCTCCACGATGATCGCGCCGTCGGAAGTGTCCCCGGTGCGCCTCTGGACCTTTCCCAGGGATTCCAGGAAGCTCTGCGCCTCGGCCTGGGTCTTGCCGATGGTCATTAACCTCATGGGGTCCGGTTGGACCAGGACCCTCCCCTTCAGGGGGACGAGATGGACCAGGTTATGGCCGTTGGTGACCTGTCCCACGATGTTGTGGGAGCGGTTCAACTGGCGGACCTGGTTGTAGAAGTATATCTTACCGGTCTGGTAGCCTTTGTGCCTCACCGTCACGGTGTCCGGATGCCGCACGTTGGTGTACTCCTGCCCCAGGGAGGCGTCCATGTTGGCTTCGCTCGCCGTATAGCTGAAGCCCTTCTCGTCGATCGACAGGCTGCCTTCGCTGGTGACCACCAGGAAATGCTCGCAGCATAAGGGCGACCTATCGTCCAGCTTCACGCCGACGAAGGTCTCGATCAGCATGCCATCCTCCACAGGGAATTCCAGGTCGGTGACGGAGAAGGCGTCCTGGGAGGTCATGCGCAGCACCACCGGCTCGATGTTCTCGATGACATCGCCTTCTTTCAGCAGTTCCAGGACATGCCTCCCCCTGGTCACCCTGCCGAACACGGCGTCCTGGAGACCCAGGTCGTCGCTCATGTCCACCCGGGCGATCATGAAGTAGGTGGTGTTTACGTCGTACCCACCCAGAGCGAAGAAGCAGTCGTAGCGCTTGTAAGATGAGGTTCCGCGAGACTTCTCCAGCTGCGTCGGGAAAGCACCGAAGGCCTGCAGTCGACTGGTCTGCCAGCGAAGGTTCCTGCCCGCCACGTCGTGGTAAAGGCTCTTCCATGCCTCAGCGAACTTGCTGCCGTTGAGCTCGATGATGAAGCAGCCCCGGGGGGTCTTCACCATGTACTCGTTGGTCAGCTTACGCTGGGCGTCCAAGGGGCGGATCAGGGCCACTGAGCTGCCTGGCACATAAGGCTCTCCAACAATGGTCTGGGCCACCGTCGCTCCGTCGGGCACCTCTTTTTCCTTACCGTTAACGACAGCTCTCATCTTGTCTCTCTCATGGATGCAGTGCGGCAATTATAAGGTTATTCCTGAACCGTTCAATCTGGCTATGGTTTTCCGGCCGATCGCCGACCGTCATCTTGGGTCCGCGCAGCGCGGCGATGCAAGTTTTGAATAGCCATAAAGCGGTAAAGCTCAGCGTGGAGAGGAACACCATCCGCTCGGCGGTGCGGGAGAGGATACTGGCATTGAAGGGTATCGAAGCCCTGGAGTACCTCGACCAGGACTTCCGCCAGGAGATCGAGCAGCGCGAACGTGACGCGGAGAGTAACGGTGCCGTCGGCGGCCTTATGGCATTCGTGAACACCGGAGTATGGGACGTCCTGACCAGGCAGGAGGTTTTCGTCATCGTGGCCAGGCCGAAGGTGGAGATGCTGTATACCCAGGAGCACCTGGTGCACATCGTGGACCAGAAGGGTCAGGTGATCGGGGAGTATCTCCCTGAGGGAAAGCGGGAAGAGGTGGAGACGAGGGATAACGCCTATCTGCTCAGCGAGGACTTCGTTCTCTACGGTGACGTGGACATCGTTGGCGAGCCGTACTTCCTGATCCCGCCCATGCCCTTTCCCCCCCTGGACGATATGCCGGAGATAAAAAGACTGGTCAGCGCCAGCATATCCACGGTGTCCGATGATTACATACGCGATCGGCTCGGATACGGAAACACCAAGTGCTGGACGCATCTGGTAGGTTACGACCTTTAAGGCATGGTCCGCTTTACCTTGGCCACTATCTCGTCCAGCTTCACCTGGCTGACGGAGGTGCCCCGTACCACGCCGGTGACTATCTCCATGATGGTGCCCTTGGTGTTGATGTCCTCGTCCTTGGGCATCACCAGGCGCGTTTTGCAACCGATGCGGGCGAAGTCCTCGAAGTCCACCGGGGCCTGGCAGCATATGACTGCTGGCAGGTCAACGTTCCTCAGGATCAATCGAGCCTTGTAGATGATGTGGTTTCGAACGTTGCCCAGGTGGATGAGCGCCACCTTGAACTGCTGGATGCGGGCAACCTCGATGGGTTCCAGACCGAACAAGGAACTGGTGGAGACGTCCACCGCATCGGAAGGCACGCCGGAACCGGCGGTGATGACGATGACGGAGGTATCGATGCCTTCCTCTCGTAGACCGTAAGTGATCTCGCACACCGGCTTGGTGATGTGACGCTTCCCGGGACCCATGGCCACAGCCACCACGTCCCGTCCGCTGTCGGAGATCGTAGCTCTCTGCGCCAGGCTCCCCCCGACCCCCATTCCCCGGGCCTCGCGGCACTCCACGAAGCGCGTCTTGCGGCCGATGGAGTCCTTCAAGTTCAGACCTCGCAGACGTCGGACTCGTCGCCTTCCAGATCTTCCTGGGTAAGGTCCTTCAGGACCTCCTGCGGGGTTCCCAACGCCACCATCTTGCCGCCTTTCATGTGGGCTACGCGATCGCAGCAGGCCAGGATGAAGTCCATGTCGTGGCTGACGATGAGGAACGTCTCGTTCAGCTCCTTGCGGGCGTTCAGGACCGATCTCGCAACCGCCTGGCGGGTGATGGGGTCCATGGTCCCGGTCGGCTCGTCCAGGACGACGAAGCGGGGCTCGATGATCATCGTGCGCGCTAAAGCGATACGTTGTTTCTCCCCCACGCTCAAGGCGTCCGGATAGGCGTAGAGTATGCGCTCCACCTCCTTGGCGGTGAAGCCGACCCCGCGCATGACCTGGATGGCCTTCATCTTGGCCAGTTCCTGCGGGAGCTTCATTCCCAGGCAGACGGTCAGATTCTGCAGGACGGTGTTGAACGGATATAGAGCGTTCTCCTGGTGCATGATGCCGATGTACTGGGTGGCGCGACCCCTGCCCTCCTCCCCCATGTCGGACATGTTCACCCAGTCGTCGCCGATGCGCACCAGAACGTCGCCGTGGGTGGCCGGGGTGATGCCTGATATCATACGGGACAGCGTGGTCTTCCCGGCCCCGCTCAACCCGATGAGGCCGAAGATCTCCTTTTCGTTGACGTCGAAGGTTACGTCGTCAACGGCCTTCACGACACCGCGGACGATGGAATAGAAGTACTTCTTGGCATTCTCGACGCGTATGATCGGCTGGCCTACCTGGACGTCCATATCCTTGTCCCTGACGAACTTGACGTCGAAGGCCTTCGTGATCTCCTTGGGATCGCCCTCGGCCTTGATCATCCCGTCCTCGAGCCAGATGGCCCGGTGCGACAGAAGCTCTATGGCCTTGGGCCAGTGAGAGGTGACCACCATGGCCATCCCGGTGTCCTTGACCGCCTTGATCAAGGCCTTGTGCACGATGTCCGCAGTTTCTGGGTCGAGGGTACCGGTCGGCTCGTCAGCAAGGAACAACAGTGGTTCACGCGCCAGCTGCCTGGCGAGCACGGTCCTCTGCTTCTCTCCGCCGGAAAGGTCGCGGGCGATGTGCATGGTGCGGTAGGTCATGTTGACCATCTCCAGCAGCTCTATCGCCCTGGCCACCTTCTTCTCGTCGGACCTCTCCTTGATGGCCTCGAAGACGTTCTCGATGACGCTCAGGTCACCGTACAAAGCGAACGTCCTCTGCAGCATGATGGCGATGCGCCCTCGCATGGCCATGCGCAACGGGTCCCTCTCGCTCAACGCCCAGAAGTCGATCTCGACGATCTTCGTGCCCTTCCCGCACCGAGGACACTTTGCGCCTGGAGAGGGCATATCGATCCAGCCGCAGGAATCACAATGATTGACCCGATAGATTATGCGCCCGGAGTCCGGCTTATACTCCTTGTTCCCGCGCATGGCGTTGATGAGGACCGACTTGCCGCTTCCGCTCTTGCCTATGAGCCCGAGAACCTCGCCGGTTCGGACAGTGGTGCTGATGTCCCTGAGCACCTGGTTTCCGTTGAAGCTCTTGGAGACCTTATCCAAAACTATGAAAACCTCTGAACCCTCGGGCATACTTGTTTGCCAACGATTATTGCAGATATAATACTTACCCCGTTTAGAATGCCTGGCTTTAACAATTGGATGATGTAAGATATTTATGGATGGATTATATATCCATCCTACAATGCCAATGTCCTTCAGTTCCTACTTTGCCGGGGGTCCGACGCCGAAGTTCAACGCCTATCACATTTGGAAGGCGCATCAGGTGGTGGCCAAGGAAGGCCCCATCGGACGGAAGGCCTTGGCCGAGCTATTGCAGATAGGAGAGGGCAGCACCCGGACCATTCTGGACAAGATGATGCGCGAGGGCTCCATCGAGAGCTCTCGCCTGGGCATAACCATCACCGAGCGTGGAAAGCGTAAACTGGACAACTCCGGGATCGAGGTAAGGCAGATCGACCTGTCCGATCTGACGTTGGGAAAGTTCAACTGTGCGGTTCTCATCAAAGGAGCCGCGGAGCGCTTGCATCTGGGATGCGAGCAGAGGGACGAGGCCGTGCGCGCCGGAGCGGTCGGGGCGACCACCTTGGTAGTGAGCGGTTCCCGCATCGTGTTCCCGGGCGACGAGGAGTTCCCGGACCAATCACTGGTCGCGCCATTGAAGAACTATTTCCGCATGGACGATGGCGACGTGATCATCATCGGCTCCGCCTTCAGCTATGACGCCGCTGAGAAGGGCGCGGTCACCGCCGCTCTTTCGTTAGGCAATCTATCCCGCCGTTGCTGGAACGAGGGCACTAACATCCTGAGCCAGGACACCGAGGCTGACGACCTGAGGTGTCTGGCCTTGGCCATTCATGAGCTTCTTGGGCGGTTACCGGTCACCATGCGCAGCAAGAACCATCCAGGCGTGCGGTGCGAGGAGGGCGAGGTCATCGACACCCACTTCACCGGCCCCATGCTCGAGGAGTCCATGAAGAAGGGCATGATCATTCGCAGGATGTCCACCAGCGGGCCGTACCGCGGAATGCCGGTCATCGCCGTTCCCATAATGCGCAAGAAGGAGGCGATCGCTTCCATCGCCACCATGGACCTGGGGAAGGGGACGCCCTCGGAGCTGCTGAACAGGCTTGCCGAGCGGTCCTAGAAGTAGTACCAGATGCTTCGATACTGGTCGGGGTCCTCTCCTCTGACGGTCAGAGCCGCCAGGAAGTCCGCGATCGGAACGTCGCGGTGCACGTACGTCGGCGCCACGGTGATGTTCTTCTCCCAGGGATGGAACTCGTAGATCCGCTCGCCGCGAGGGGTGATCGATATCAGGTCGTGATGCTGCCACGCCCTCAGATGATTCTTCCCCAGCGCGGGGATGTTGAACACCGGCTCGTCGGTCCTGCTCAGCCCCGGCAGCAACCTTGCCTCCTCCTTACGCTCCTGCAATAGCCGGGCTATAGGCACCCGGTACTCGGAGGTCTCCTCCTTGCCCTTGGCGTTGAAGGTGTAGTAAGGGTCCACCCCGATCCCCTTGAGAGCTGAACGCAACGCGACCGTCTCGAAGCGCCGGCAGTTCTCCATGGTGAAGACCTGCTGGTTGTAGACGGATACGCCTAGCGTACGTACGGAGCGAATGGCGGCGGCGGCCTCTGGGGTTATCTCGTAAGGATGTTCGAAATGGGTGACCACTGCGAGCTCCCTGTCGGGAGGGTCGTGCACTTCCGCGAGCGCCCTCAAGAGACCGGCGTCCATCCTCATGGGCAGGACCACCGGCACCCTTGTGCCGAGCCTTATCCGCTTTATGTGCGGGATGTCCGCCAACCTGCCGAGAATGGAGCCCAGGTGGGTGTTCGACAGCATGGCGGGGTCCCCGCCGGTGATGAGCACCTCGCAGACCGCCGGATGTTCCCGGAACCATTCCAGAGCGGCATCCACCTTCTCGGGCGGGGCCATGGCGTCCTCGGATAGAACACCTTCGATCTCCCAGTTCCTCTGGCAATATACGCATATCTGGGCGCAGGTGTTGTACGGCTTGAATATAGCTATCATGGGATAGCGCCTGGTGACCAGTTCCACCGGGGAGGTCTGGCCTTCCATCATGAAGTCCAGGCTCGCGGACGGGTCGTCCCTGGACCTGAGCACCGCCTGCACGTAGCTCAGGGGAGGGATCACCTGGGCGCGCACCGCGTGGTCCCATTTGCGCGAGGGCTCCCGGTCCATTAGCGATAGGTAATAGGGCGTGATGGCGAAGGGGATGCGGTTCGCCACGCAGAGCGAGACCGCCTCGCGCTCCTCATCGGTCAGCTCTATGATGTCACCCATGATGTCGGGGGTGAGCATGACGTTCCTCATATGCCAGGTGTAGTCGTTCCAGTCATCCGAGCTGGCACCCAGATAGTCCATTATCCTTTCCCGGTTCTCCTGCCGCCTTTTGATGACCGACGGCTCGAGACCGCTTGGATATCTCTCCGTCCATTCGCTCACCGCCCCGGCCATCCCGTCCAGGAAATCCGAGCGCAGGCGACCGCCTTCAAGTCCGTCGAGCGCGGCGAAGTCCGGCGCTTCCTGAAGTTCCAGCACCGGTTCCCCGGTGGTGCCTTTCATGATGTGCATGATATCGCTGACAAAGGCCTGGCTTACGTTCCTTGTGGAGTCGCGGGATATGTCGAACAGATGCTTGATCACCGATTCGCCGCTCACCCTCTCGTTCCTCGGGGACATGAAGTTGCGCATCACCCTTATGCAGTGAATGGAGTTGGATCGTTCCAGAGCGTGAATGCGACAGTTCCGGGAGTGCAGCGCCAATTCCCTTTCCTTCAGCATATCGAACACGGCCGAACGGGCCTCTCGCGGGTCATCCGCCGACATCAGCGCGTCACGCAGCTGGGGATCGCTCTTCCATAGCATGGCCTGTCCGATGTCCTTCACCTTTCTCCCGGCATTCGCGGAAGCTCTCGCCAGGGCCTTCGTATTGCGCATCATTACACCTTCGACACCTTGACCGAACCGAAAACGGGATCGTCCCGAGGCGCGATGCTCAATATTAAAGGCTCATCTTACTTATCGTTTCCCCCGGGGCGGGGGCATACGATTATCTGGCCCCATGGCGATGCAGGAGGAATGTCCGATGAAACGGAACTCCCGCTCCAGGCCACGGTCAAGGTCGACCCTGGCGTTTGCCGCCTGCCCAGCACCATCCAGGCCCGCACCGACGGGATGCTGGTGGAGTTCGAGGTCCTGCACAGCGATTGCCCCCAGGTGCGCAACCTGAAGAAGGTACTGAAGCAGATGGAGATCTGGGACGTTATGAAGATGCCTTATTCCGAGAACACCGTCTACCTACTTTGCGGGGAGGTGCTCAAGCACTCCTCCTGCCCGATCCCCATGGCCATGGTCAAGTGCGCCGAGGCCGCTGCCGAACTCGCCCTCAAGAAGACGGTTACCGTGGAGTTCGTTCCCTGATCATTCAGACAGCAGGTTGTCGATGGACGGCATACCAACCGCGGCGCTTGGCCCGGCCAGGTACATTGCCACGAACAACGATTCGCGGATCTCGTCCTTGGTCGCCCCGGCCTCCATGGCCTTATTGGCATGGAGCCTGAAACACTCATCGCACTTCAACACCGCGGTCACCGCCACAGCGATGAGCTCCTTCTCCTTGAAGCTCAGCTTGTTGTCCCTGAAGACCTCGTTCTTGAAGCGGTACATGGCTCGAATGACCTCGGGCTGCTGCTCGGCCATCTGTTCCAAGCTCATGGACCATGAATCGCTCAGCGGAGATATTAACGATTGCCGGGAAACAACCTTTTTCTAACACCATGCCGTTTAGGGCCGCGTGCTACCTGAGGAGAGAGCGGTCGAGATCATCAAGGGAATGACCGGCACCCGCCTGGCCTTCCTGCTCAGCCCGGAAGTTATCATCGCGGTCCAGAGGATCGAGGACAGCATCAAGTCCCAGATCGGTCTGGACGTGGTGAACGAGGGAGTCATCCAGTGCCTGAGGAGGCAGCATGTGATCTGCGTGATCAAGGACGCCCGGTTCCGTCCTCCGCCGGAGCCGACCGTGCTCATGATGGGCGACTCGGACCTGGTCATCGGGACCGAGATCCTTCCGGGGCAGCATACCCATTACAAAGAGATGGATAACATATGCTGGCTAGGCGATGATTTCGTGGTGTTCACCGACAAGGTCCCGAAGACCAAGGAGTTCTTTCTCATGCCACCCGTTTCGTTCCCGGAGCTGGAGCAGGTGCCTGGCGCCACCAACATCGTCTCCTGCAGCCCATCACCACTGGGAGACCTGATCATCAAGAACCATTACGGGCTTGAGGACGATCCCAAGTTGGCCAGCATATTGGTCGGCTTCGACATTTCCTGATCTGTTCTTTCACGGCCGTCATAGGACGTCCGTGCCCACATTTTTTTAAAAAAAGAAGATAATGGAAAGGGTTTGTTCTGGCGAGCTCAACCGCCCCCGCTGGGGGTGATGGTGGAGATGTCGACCTCGACGTCCTTCGTCAAGCCCTGGAACTCCCCCAGCACCACCGTCCGGGTCCTCTCCTT
>DUJZ01000165.1 GCA_013329565.1 Methanomassiliicoccales archaeon | reverse complement strand
AGGGGGTAAGAAATTAAAATTTTTAAAAATTAATTAATACGATGGGCGGTCAGCTCCGGGCGATCAACCTTCCAGGATCGGGGAGTATCCGTACCACGCGCCTTTGTCCCGTAGAAGTTGCATGCTCTCCTCCAACAGCTTGCGGTGGCCGTCCTCGATCTCCGTGAGCTTCTCCAGAAGCCCCCTCACCTCCGGCTCATCCACCATCAATGCGGCGTCTCGATATATCTTCACCGACGATATCTCGACCTGGATCCCGACCTCCAGGGCCTTGATCTCGTCCTCCAGCGTCATGCATCGGTCCGGAGGGAAGGGGAACGCCTTCTCCGGGACTATGCCCAGGAGCGAAACGGCGGGGCTCACGCTCTCTGGGTCCACGGTAGGGGCTAAGCGGCGCATCTCCCGCTCCACGTGTTCCTTGTGCATCTCCTCGTCCCTGCCCAATCCTCTCAGCAGGGCGGCTCCGTTCTCATCTTCAACGCACTCGCTGAATCGGCGATAGAACTCTATTCCGAACTTCTCCACACCGAGGGCGGAGCTTAAGATCGACAACTCAAGTCTGCCGGGTTCGCTCATGATCATCGCACCGTTACTGAGACGCATCTCATCTCTAAAAGAACTATCTTAGGGCACCACGGTTCTGGCGGTCAAAAAACGGCGTACGGGTGCCCCGATCTCATCAGAACAGGTGGCAGATATCAATGCCAGCACATGGAAAAAATCAGTTGTTGTCGCACAGTAATGTTTAATATGAGAATCGAATGTGCCGCCATCCAAGGCAGGTCTTAAAAACGATATATTGCACGATTTCGAATAAGCCGATGGGAACGACGATGACCATTTCGATCAGGGAATGGTAGCCCCATGCTCATCGATCAGCTGTTCGTCGTGCTTATTGCACTCTCTCTACTAGGGGCCGTTATTGCGGCGGTTCTCAACGGTCGTCCGAAAGCCAGCGTGCGGGTCGCTTTCACCGTTTCGTCAATATCGTCGCTTTTGGGCCTGGCCATAACGCTGTTGGTCTTCTCGCAGGGTCAGATGCGGTGGGAACTCCCGTTCGCCTCCCCTTTCGGCTCGCTCAGCTTCACCATCGACGCCTTGGCGGCGTTCTTCCTGGGCACGATCTCGGTGGTGACCTTCGCCGTGTCGTTGTATTCCTTCGGTTATGCCGACCACTACGAAGGGAAATATCCCGTCGGTATGCTGGGCGCCATGTTCAATATCTTCTACGTCTCCATGGTGATGGTCGTCTCCTCATCTAACGCCATCCTCTTCCTGATAATGTGGGAGACCATGTCCCTCTCCTCTTTCTTCCTGGTCATATTCGAACACCGCCACGAGGGAACGGTAGGTTCCGGGCTGTTCTACCTCATCATGACCCACATCGGAACGGCCGCCATCGGTCTGGGGTTCCTGTTGACCTATGCCCAGTCCGGTTCCTTCGACTTCTCCTCCTTCCCGACCGCCGCCCAGGGCATGTCCGACCTTCTTCGTTCGGCGGTGTTCCTGCTTTGGGCGGTCGGTTTCGGGGCCAAGGCCGGGATAATTCCGCTTCACGTCTGGTTGCCCAGGGCTCATCCCGCCGCCCCCTCGAACGTCTCGGCGCTGATGTCCGCGGTCATGGTCAAGACCGCGATATACATGCTGATCCGCTGCTACTTCGATTTCCTCGGCGTGCAGGACGCCTGGTGGGGGATCGCCATACTGGCCATCGGATGCGTCTCCGCGTTACTGGGGGTGATGTACGCGCTCATCGAGAGCGACATCAAGCGCATGCTGGCCTTCTCCACGGTCGAGAACATCGGGATAATAATGATCGCCCTGGGCGTGGCCATGGTGTTCGAGTCCTATGGCCTGAACGAACTGGCTGCGTTAGCCATGATCGCCTGCCTGATGCATGTGCTCAGCCATGCGCTGTTCAAATCCCTTCTGTTCATGGGGGCAGGAAGCGTGCTCCACGCCACGCACACCAGGAACATGGAAAAGCTGGGGGGCTTGGCCAAGCGCATGCCTTACACCAGCGCCATGTTCTTCGTCGGCGCCCTCTCCGCCGCGGCCATACCGCCGCTTTGCGGCTTCATCAGCGAATGGCTCATCTTTCAGGCCATGCTGCAGTCCTTCAACATACCCGAGACCATGGTCAAGATACTCATCCCGGTGGCGTTGGGCACGCTCGCCGTCACCGGGGCTTTGGCCGCCGCGGCCTTCTTGAAGGCATTCGGCATCACCTTCCTGGCACGCCCGAGGAGCAGGGATGCAGAAGATGCCCAGGAGGTTCCGAAAAGCATGCTCTGGGGAATGGGGCTGATGGCAGCGCTGTGCGTACTGGTGGGAGTGCTTTCCTTCGCCATACTGCCCGTGCTGGACCAGGTCTCCTCTCCCCTGGTGGGGGCGTCCATAGCTGACAGCTTGGTCGACGGTATCGAGATCGTTCCAACGGTCGGAGAGTTCTCGCAGGTGTCACCGCCTCTTATCGCGATCATTCTGTTAGCGGTGATGGCCATGGTCATGGTGCTCAGCCAGGTCTACGGCGGTCGGCGTAAAGTGGTGAAGGCGGACACCTGGGACTGCGGGACCCCTCTGACGGCCAGGACGGAATATTCCGGGCGCGGTTTCTCCAATCCAATCAACCGGATGTTCTCCTGGGTGTATCGTCCTATCCGTACTTTCCACGAAACAAAACATCCATCACCGTACATCCGGACGGAAATGAGATACACCAGCACCACTGAGCCGGTCTTCGATAAATATCTCTATGGACCCACCGAGGCCGCGGTCAGGTGGGTCGCCAAGAAAGTGAGCGTGATACAGACGGGCAGCATCCAGACCTATCTGGGGTACATCTTCGTGGTGCTGATCCTGCTGCTGGTCGTCCTGAGGTTGTGAAATGCTGACATCACTGGTCCAGACCCTGCTCATATTGGCGCTGTCGCCTCTGTTCACCGGACTTATACGAAAGCTGAAGGCTTACTTCCAGGGTCGTCAAGGCGCCTCCGTCCTACAGCCCTACTGGGACCTTGCCAAGCTCTTCCACAAGGATTCCGTGGTATCCCAGGACGCCTCCTGGATCATGACGGCCACGCCATACGTCTGCATGACCGCGGTCATCGCCGCCTCATTCATGGTCCCTTTCATAACCACCAGTTCCCTGGGGTTCGTCGGCGACCTGATCGTGGTGGTCTATCTCTTCGGGATGATGAGGTTCTTCATGGCCTTGGCCGGGCTGGACGCCGGTTCATCCTTCGGAGGAATGGGCAGCAGCCGGGAAATGACAGTTTCGGCCATAGTGGAGCCGACCATCCTGCTCTCAGTCTTCACCATGGCTCTGATCTCAGGAACCACCGACCTGAGCGGAATGTCCCAAAGCCTGGCCACCACCGGCTTCGACCTGGTGCGCCCCGCTCTCTTCCTGGCCCTCGCCGCCTTCTTCATATCGACGCTCGCGGAGAACGCCCGCGTACCGGTGGACAATCCCTCGACCCATCTGGAGCTGACCATGATACACGAGGCCATGGTCCTGGAACATTCCGGAAAGCATCTGGCCCTAATGGAGTGGTCCAGCATGACCAAGCTGCTTCTCTATTTGGTGATAATGGCCAACATCTTCCTTCCCTGGGGGATCGACACCGACCTTACGGTGCTGGGGCTGGCCACCGGCACCGTCGCGATCATCCTTAAGCTGCTGGTGTTCAGTCTGGCCATAGCCTTGGTGGAATCGTCCATGGCCAAGATGCGCCTCTTCCGTCTGCCCAACCTGTTGACCGTATCTTTCTCGCTGTCCTTGCTGGCGGTGATCTCCTATTACATACTGTGAGGGAAAAACATGGTAAGCACTCTTAGCCTGGACGCCATTAACACCCTTGCCGCAATGATACTGCTGGCCGATTTCATGCTGGTGGCCAGCAGCCGCATGCGGTCCCTGACCCGCATCTTCGCCCTGCAGTCCCTGGCCATGGGGGGCCTGGCCGCCGTGGTGGCCTTCGAGACCGGTGCCGAGCACATATACGTGATCGCGGTCCTCAGTGTAGCGCTTAAAGCCGTGGTCATCCCCCGTTTCATCGACTACATCACCGAGAAGATACAGGTCAACCGGGAGGTGGAACCTCTGATAAAGATACCCGGTTCGCTGCTCATCTGTGCGGCCATCACCATACTTGCCTACTTCGTGACCGAACCAATAATGGAACTTGGCACGGCCATAACCAGCAACTGTTTGGCCATATCCTTCGCTACCGTGCTCATAGGAATGTTCCTGATGGTATCCCGTAAAAAGGCCATCACCCAGGTCATCGGATTGCTGGTCGTGGAGAACGGGGTCTTCCTGGCCGCCATATCCACCACCTACAGCATGCCGATGGTCGTCGAGCTCGGGGTGTTCTTCGACATATTCGTGGGCGTCGTCATCATGGGCATATTCGCTTTCCGCATCAACCGTACGTTCGAGACAGTCGACTCCACCGTCCTCAGGAGGTTGAAGGATTGATCGAGGCCGCTTTGATATTGCCCGCGGTCCTGGCCGCCATCTGCATTCTGCTTGGCCGCCGTACCAGGCTGGTGGAGGCGGTCAGCGTGGCGGGGGCGGGGTCGATGCTCGTCCTAGGCCTCTACCTGGTGTTCAGGGTGTTCGATCAAGGGAGCTTGGACGAGGGCATCTGGTACATGGACCAGTTCAGCGGCCTGATGATGCTGATCATCGTTCTGATAGGATCCCTGGCCATGGTCTATTCCGTGCCCTACATGAGGCACGAACTGGATTCCGGTGAGGTAAACCCTAAGAAGGTCGCGTATTACTACGGATTCCTTTTCCTGTTCATCTTCACCATGGTCCTGGTGGTGGTGTCGGACAACCTGGGAATGGTCTGGATAGCGGTGGAGGCCACCACCCTGGTCTCCGCCTTCCTGGTGGGCTTCCACAACAAGGCGACCTCCCTGGAGGCCACCTGGAAATATCTGATAATATGCTCCATCGGCATTTCCCTGGCGCTGCTGGGCACGATCTTCATCTACGCCTCCTCGCTGCCCATACTGGGCGAGGGAAGCGATCTCCATTGGACCTCCTTGATGGCCGTGGCCGACCAGCTTGACCCCGCCTTCCTCAAGATCGGTTTCGTCCTGGTCCTGATCGGTTACGGGACCAAGGCCGGCCTGGCGCCCATGCATACCTGGCTTCCGGACGCCCACTCCCAATCCCCCAGTCCGGTGAGCGCCCTACTGTCCGGGGTTCTACTGAACTGCGCCATGTACGCCGTTCTACGTTACCATGTCCTGCTGACCCATTCCCAATTGGGAGGAGGGTTCAGCAGCGGCCTGCTACTGCTGTTCGGTCTGCTGTCATTGGGGATAGCCGCAGCGTTCATAATCACCCAGAAGGACTACAAGCGCCTTCTGGCCTATTCCAGCATAGAGCACATGGGAATAATCTCCATAGGTTTCGGCTTCGGAGGATACTGGGGCATATTCGGCGGATTGCTGCACATGCTGAACCATTCCCTGACCAAGGCCCTGCTGTTCTTTGGCGCCGGTAACGTGCTGCAGAAGTACGGCACCAAGAACATCAGCGAGGTCCGGGGGCTAGTCCGCACCATGCCGTTCACCGCCGCCCTGCTTATGTTAGGCGCTCTGGCCATAACCGGGTCTCCTCCGTTCAGCATATTCACCAGCGAGATCATGGTCCTTACCGCCGGCATCGACCAGGGCAACATCCTGCCCGCCATATCGTACTCGTTGATGCTCGTGGTGGTCTTCGCTGCTTTCATGGGGCACATCGTGAAGATGGTGTTCGGGGAGCCGCCCCAGGGAATGGAAAAGGGAGAGATCAGCAAGATGGGGCTGGTACCGATGATCGCCCTGGCCGTTATGATCACCATCATGGGGCTGTTCATCCCAGATGTACTGGCCGATGCTCTGAGGGACATCATCGCCCTCTTCGGAGGTCTGGCATGAGCGCGGAGGAGCTGGATGGGATCGTGACGGAACTGAGGCGCGAGATCGGGGAGGGGCTGTGCTCTCTCACTTCATGGGAAAGGGGAATGTCCTGCAAGGTCAGAGCATCAAGCCTGTCGGACGCCGTCGGATTACTGTTCACCAAGCACGGGGCGTCGATGCTTTCGATGCACGCCACGGACGACCGCCTTACCGGCGGTCAGTTCACCCTTCATTTAGTATTATCTTTCCCGGCGAAGCGCCTCCTTCTAATGTTGTCCACTGAAACAGAGGGTAGCTTCCGATCTCTCACCCCCCTAGTATACTACGCCAACTGGTACGAGCGGGAGATCATGGACATGTTCGGGATCGAGGCGGCCGGTCATCCCGACCCGCGCCCCCTTGTCCTTTTCGAGGGCTGGCCCAGGGGGGCCCATCCTCTCAGGAAGGATTTCCATCTGGCCGATGCGCTGCCACCCGAAACCTCTCCTTACGAGTTCAGGACCGTGGAAGGGGATGGAGTGTTCGAGGTCCCGGTAGGTCCTGTGCACGCCGGGGTCATAGAGCCGGGTCATTTCCGTTTCTCGGTTGCCGGTGAACCCATTCTGAACCTGGAGATCAGATTGGGATACGCGCACAGGGGGGTGGAAAAGAGCCTGGAAAGCGCTTCCCCCGGCAAGGCCTTG
>DUJZ01000182.1:3788-8463 GCA_013329565.1 Methanomassiliicoccales archaeon | reverse complement strand
ATGAACAGCATCGCCGCGGCGGCCATCGAGTGGACCAGGGAGCACATGTCGCCTTCCACCTACGATTACATCCTTGACCTTCCCAATTCCATACACCGACCGGTGGAGGAGGTGATGGTCGCCATCCACCACGGCTCTCCGCGCCACATGTCCGAGTACATATTCGAGGAGCATGTGAGCGACGAGCTGCTGGCCGTCGCCGGCGCCAAGCTGCTGGTGCTCGGGCACACCCATGTACCTTACCAGTTCCAGTTCCCGACCGGGAACGTGATCAATCCGGGGTCGGTCGGTCAGCCTCGCGACGGTGATCCGCGAGCTTCATACGTCATACTGGACTCCTCGGAATGGTCGTTCAGCCACGTCCGCGTGGCCTACGATCAACGACCGGTGATGGATAGTGTGCGGGAGAACCACCTCCCGGAGATGCTAGCATCCCGGCTGCTGCGAGGTACCTAAATGCCATATGAGGCCTCGCCGATCCCGGACCGCCCGGTGTTGGAGCTGGTCGGCGAGGAGCGCGTCCTCTGCGTCGGCGACCTGCATATCGGTATTGAGGCGGACATGCGCTTCCGGGGCGTCATCGTTCCGAGCCAAACGCATCGCATGGAGAAGGAGCTCAAAGACCTGGCGGAGGGAGTGGACCGTCTGGTGATCATCGGGGACGTCAAGCATCAAGTTCCGGGTTCAACCAAGCAGGAGCACATCGAGGTCCCCCGCTTCTTCAACGGGTTATTGAACCAATACCCCAGGATCGATCTGGTGAAGGGAAATCACGATACCGACATCGAGCGCATGCTTCCATCCCGCGTCGTCGTGCATGATCAGGGCGGCTTCGTGCTGGACGATGTCGGCTTCGTTCACGGCCATGCCTGGCCTTCGGAGGAGGTCATGTCCTCGAGATTGTTGATCATGGGACACAATCATCCGGCGGTGATATTCGAGGACGGCCTGCACCACAATCAGGTCGAACGATGCTGGGTGCGCTGCCGTTTCAAATCCACCGGCGAAAGATATTCCAGGGTGCCGGAGGAGGCGATAATGATCCCGGCCTTCAATCGCTCCCTGGGCGGGGGACCTGTCAATCTGGAAGGCCCGAGGATGCTGGGGCCCCTGCTCTCCAATGAGCTGGTGGACCTGGAGAACGGGCAGGTGTACCTGATGGACGGACTTTTACTGGGAACCGTCTCCTCGCTTAGGGTCAAGAGAAGAGGATACTTCCGTCTGGAAGATTGATGACAAGAGCGTATCGGCCGTTCCTGAAAAATTAAAAAAAGGAAAAGGTTGGAGAAAAGGGGTTTAGCAGTTGCGGGACAGGGTCTTGAGGACCGAACCGTCGGCGCGCCTGATGACCGCGTCCATGGGCATCTGGCCAGGCAGGGTGTGCGTGGCGCAGCTGTTGCACGGGTCGTAGGCGCGATAGGCCATCTCCACGGCGTTCAGCAGACCGTCGGACACCATCCAGTTCTTGATCAGAGCGGTGGCGGCCTTGCGGACGCTGAGGTTCATGGGGGCGTTGTTGTTGGTGGTCCCCACGACCAGGTTCACGTCGGTGGTTATGCCGTTCTTGTCCGCGACGTAGTGGTGCACCAGGGTACCGCGCGGGGCCTCCAATATACCAACGCCCTCGCCAGGCTCCTTCACCGGGTTGCGTACGTGCTTGCCGGTGATCTCGGGGTCCTGGGACAGCTCCAGCAGCTTCTCGGACGCGTACAGCAGTTCGATCACACGGGCCCAGTGGGTGGCCATGGTGAAGTGCACCGGCCCCTTCACGCCCAGATCGCGGAAGGTTCCGTGGTACTTCTCGAACTCGGCCTGCGCCAGCGGGGTGGTGAAGCCCTTGGAGACGTTCAGCCTGGAGAGCGGGGTGGCGCGGTATATGCCGCTGTCCTTCCCGTCCACCAGTCCCTTCCAGCCGACCGGCTTGAAGTAGCAGAACTTCTCGTACGACCAGGGCAGGGTGTGCTCGGCGATGTACTTCAGATAGTCCTTGCCGGTGTACCTGGCGACCTCTTCTCCGGTGGGGGAGATCATCTTCTGCGTTCCATCGTAGAAGTTGATCTTGTCGTCCTTGTCGACGGTACCCAGGTAGTAGGTCTCGTGGTAGTAGATGTCCTTGTTGACGATCAGGTCCAGGTAGTCCTTGTTCTTCAGCACCACGTCAGCGAACAGCTGGTTGGTGAACTTACCGAACTCCACGCAGGACTTGGCCATGGCCTCGATCTTGGCCCTCTCGTCCTCGTTGATGCTCTTGGCGAATCCGCCGGGGATGCCGCACACCGGGTGCGTGGCCTTCCCGCCGAGCATCTCCTGGATCTTCTGGGCGTAGGAACGGTGCTTGATGACCTCGCCGCCGATCTCCAATCCGACAGCTCCCACGACACCGAGGATGTTCCTGTCGGCCTTCGGGGCACCGGGGCCGAGGACGAAGTCCGCGGCGGCCAGGGCGTAGAAGTGGGCGATGTGGCTGTGGATGTAGTGAGCCATGTAGAACAGCTCACGCAGCTTCTTGGCGGTCTCCGGGGGTTCCACTCCGAACACTCCGTCCAACGCCTTGGTCGAACAGATGTGGTGGGCGCCGGGGCACACGCCGCAGAGCCTGGAGGTCAGCTTGTTGAGCTCGTCAACGGACCGACCGATGCAGAACTTCTCGAATCCTCTCAGCTCGGGCACCTGCCAGTAGGCATTTGCCACGTTCCCGTCGTCGTCCAGGAAGATCTCGATCTTGCCGTGGCCTTCCAACCGGGTGAGGGGGTCGATGGTGATCCGCTTCTCGGTGGTCTTCTCGATCTTGTCAGCTCCCTGACCCATCAGTATAGGGCACATTTGATTCAGGCCTCCTTGGAAGCAGTTGTAGCTGTCTTCTCTTTAACCTTCCGCTTGATGATCGATGCAGGCATGGTGAACGCGTAGAACGTTCCGAGCGGGTCCTTGACCTGGGCCATCATCTCCAGTATGTCGTCCTCGTTCAGCAGGCCCTCGTCGTTGCCTATGGAGAATATCGAGGCCAGCGCGCTCAGCATGCTTCCGCCCTGGTCCAAGACCTCGGCGGTCGGTCCCATGCATCCGCGGCAGGGCTGGTTCCCTTCCAGGCACTTTGCGCCACAGCCCGCCCTGGTGGACGGCCCGAGGCAGATGACTCCCTGTTCCAGCATGCACTTCTCGGGATCTATGTCGATCTCGTAGGGCATGTATATCTTGTCGATCTTCTTGACGGTCCTGGTCCTGGCGCATTCGTCGCATAGGGTCTTCTGGGAAGCGATCACGGAGCCCTTGGGGGGCAGCGGGGCGCCTTCCTTGACGTGCTTCTCGACTATGCCTAGGAACTCGTTGATCAGGTTCGTGGTCGGCGGGCAGCCGGGCATGAAGTAATCGACGTCGATCACCTGGTCCAGGGTCATTACCGTGTCATACATGACCGGGATCTCCAGCTCACCCTCCGGGGCTTGCCAGTGCGGAGTGGGCAGTACATGCTCCACGTTGTCGGAGCTGGGTGTTTTCCAGTACACGTATTCCAGGATGTCCTTCCGGTTGGTCACGTTGGCCAGTCCGGGTATGCCTCCGAAGCAGGCACAGGAACCGAAGGAGACGATGAGGGCCGACTTCTTCCTGAGCAGCTTGGCCATGTGCTCGTTCTCGCTGTTCCTGATAGCTCCGTTGATCAGAGTGGCGGTGATGTACCCGTCGGGCATGGCCTCGACGTCCTTCACCTTGGCGTCAACGGCGATGGGCCAGAAAGCGATGTCGGCGATCTCGGCGACACCCAAGATCTTCTCGTCGATGTCCAACAGGGCGACGTCGCAGCCTCCACATCCAGCAGCCCAATATTGTGCGATCCTTATCTTTGCCATATTTGTTCCTCCTTGGGGGTAAGATTACTCCTCGTTGATGGGGTTCGGTCCCAGCTCGTTGATCCTCTGGTTGAACTCCTTGATGGTCTGCTGGAACTTCATCCCCTCAGATGCGGAGACCCACTCCAGCTTCAGGCGGTCCGGGTTGAATCCGTACTGCTCCAACAGCACGCGGAGCAGGGCGATCCTCCTCCTGGTGCGGTAGTTCCCGCCGATGTAGTGACAGTCGGCGGGGTGGCAGCCCAGGACCAGCACGCCGTCGGCCCCCTTGGCGAAGGCCCTCAGGACGAACTCGGGGTCCACCCTGGCGGAGCACATGGTCCTGATCACACGGAAATTGGTGGGCATCTGCAGACGGGACACCCCTGCCAGGTCGGCCCCGGCGTAGGAGCACCAGTTGCAGCAGAACACCAGCAGGTTGGGTTCCCAGGCCCCGGCTTCCGCCGGGGCGCTCTGGGCTTGTGCTTCGTTGGACATTACTTTCCACCTCCGACCAGAGCGGCGTCGATCTGCGCCAGGATCTGGTTGTTCTTGAAGCCCTTCTGTTCCAGGGCTCCGGACGGGCAGGCGGCAACGCAGGTTCCGCACCCCATGCACAGGCCTTCGTTGATGACGGCCTTGCGCCTCTCGGGGGTGTTGGGATCGCCCACAATGGTGATGGCCTTGTACTCGCACACTGGCTCGCACACGCCGCATCCGTTGCACACCATTTCATTGACCGCTGCGATGATACCCTGGGTCTCAAGGTACTGCTTCGATATTATGGTCAGTGCCCTGGAGGCTGCACCGGACGCCTGTCCGATGGTCTCGTCGATGAACTTCGGCCA
>DUJZ01000182.1:0-3779 GCA_013329565.1 Methanomassiliicoccales archaeon | reverse complement strand
TCCTCGTTGTCCTCGTTCGGGCGTATTCCCACGCTCAGCACGAGGCAATCGGGGGACAGTTGGACCGGGGCGCCAAGGACGGTGTCCTCGACCACGATCTTGCCGTCCGAGGTCATCTCGGGCATCTTGTTCTCCGGGAAGCGTATGAACTTGACTCCGAGCTCGCCAGCCTCCTTGTACATGGTCTCCCGGAAGCCGTAGGTCCTGATGTCCTTGTGCAGGATGTAGACCTGGGCTTTGGGGTTCTTCTTCTTGATCTCGATGGCGTTCTTGACGGCCTTGGAGCAGCAGACGCGGCTGCAGTAGGGCGCCTCGGTGTTCCTGGAACCAACGCACTGGACCATGACCACGTTCTTGGCGCCGAAGCTGCCTTCCGCGAGGGCCTTCTCCAGCTCGTTCTGGGTGACCACCTTCTTGTCCTTGCCGTAGTTGTACTCGGTCGGGACATAGGCCTTGGCGCCCGTGGCGACCACGATGGCCCCGGTCTCGATCTCCTCTCCGCCGGTGACCTTCACCTTGAAGTTACCGACGAAGCCGGCGACGTCCTCGACCTTGGTGTTGAGGTGGACGGCGATCTTGTCGTTGGCGCGAACCTTGGACTCCAGGTCCTTGATGTACTGCCTGGGGGAGATGCCTCCCTCGTTGGTGTACAGGTTGACCAGGTTTCCGCCCATGGCACCGGTGGCCTCGAGGATGTCGACCTTGAATCCCTGAGCGGCCATGTCCAACGCGGCGGTCATTCCGGCCAGTCCGCCACCGACCACGACGGCGGAGTGGTTGACGCCCAGCTTGGACTTGGTCAACGGCTCGAGGAACCTGGACTTGGCTACCGCCATGCGGGTCAGGTCCTTGGCCTTCTCGGTGGCCTTCTCCGGCTCGTGCATGTGGATCCAAGAGCACTGGTCACGGATGTTGGCCATCTCGAAGAGGAACGGGTTCAGCCCGGCCTCCTTGATGGTGCTCTGGAACAGGGCCTCGTGGGTCCTGGGGGTGCAAGAAGCCACTACGACGCGGTTCAGGTTGTGCTCCTTAATGCTCTTCTTGATCGCTTCCTGGGTATCGGCGGAGCAGGTGTACTTGTTCTCCACCGCGTATACGACGTTCGGCAGGGTCTTCACGTAGTCCACGACGGACGGGCAGTCCACGGTCCCGCGGATATTGATGCCGCAGTCGCAGACGAACACCCCGATGCGGGGCTCCTGTCCGGCCACATCGGTCTCCGGGACCTCCTTGACCACGGTATCGATGCTGACCCGGTTGTTGAACACATGGGCACCGGCCTTGGCGGCGGCGCCGCTGGCCTCAGCGACGGTGGTCGGTATGTCCTTGGGGGCGCTGAAGGCGCCGGTGACGTAGATACCCTTCTTGGTGGTCTCCAGCGGGCTGTAGACATCGGTGTAACAGAAGCCGAACTCGTTCAGCTTGAAGCCCATGTTGTCGGCCATTTGCTTGGCATTTGCCGGGGGCTGGAAGCCGGCGGACAGAACGACCAGGTCGAACTCCTCGGCCAGGACGTTGTTTCCGTCACTGTAGCGCAGCAGCAGGTTGTTGCCCTCGGCTTCCTCTACGGAGGCGACGCGGGTCCCGCGGTGCATCTTGATGCCGTATTCACCCTCGGCCCTCTTGGCATAGTCCTCGAACTCCTTGCCGAAGGCCCTGACGTCCATGAAGAATATGGTGGACTTCAGGCCGGTGGTGTGCTCCCCGGCGATGATGGCCTGCTTCAGGGCGTACATGCAGCAGACGGACGAGCAGAAGGGATTGCCTACCTTCTCGTCCCTGGAACCGACGCACTGGATGAAAGCTACCTTCTTGGGGGTCGCATGGTCGGATGGCCTGACCACGTGTCCCTGGTAGGGACCGGTGGCGCTCAAGACCCTCTCGAACTCCAGGCTGTTGAGCACGTTCTTGAACTCCTTGTAGCCGTACTCCTTCTTCAGGCGGGCGTCGAAGAGCTCGTAACCGGGGGCGAGAACGACCGCGCCCACGTTGATCTTCTCTATAACTTCCTTCATCTCGTAATCGATGGCGTCGGCGGGACAGACCTTCTTGCAGTTCCCGCACTTTCCCTTCTGGAGAAACAGGCAATGGTCAGCGTCGATGGCGTACTTCATCGGCACTGCCTGGGCGTAGGCGACATATATCGCCTTCCTGTTCATCAGGCCGATCTCGTACTCGCTGGCGACCTTGGACGGACACTTCTCCGCGCAAATGCCGCAGCCGACGCACCTATCCTCCCGGACGTACCGGGGCTTTTTCCTCAAGGTAACCGTGAAGTTACCGGCCTCTCCCTCGACCCCCATGACCTCGGTCAAGGTCATCATGCTGATCATGGGGTGCCTCGCTGCCTCCACAAGCTTTGGGGACAGGATGCACATCGAACAGTCGTTGGTCGGGAAGGTCTTGTCCAACTGGGACATGACACCGCCGATGCTGGCCTTGTTCTCGACCATGTAGACCTTAAACCCGGACTCAGCCAGGTCTAGGGAGGTCTGGACGCCGCCGATGCCGCCTCCTACCACCAAAACAGAACCGCTTTTTGATTCCATATTCACTCCTCCTTTTACATCATCTTTCGATCCATTGAAGGATTGTTCCTCTTTTCCATCTTTCTTGAACAATCCGCCAAATATTGACTTTAAACCGCTCAGTTGCCTCTCCCTCCTATTAGAGCCCCATTCCGGACCAGAATACTGGACCGTGATCCCCTACCCTTCGCATACCTACCCCCTTGAGGCGAATGGGTACCTCCAAGAATGCTCATCCCTAGAACCTGGACCGTCAGGGAGCGCATCCCCGATGACGGAGCAGTTTCTCCGGGATTAAAATGTCCATATTTCAACATTATGCGTTCTGTCGAGGGGTAGGACATGGTGTTCTCGTGATTGCGTATCGTTTAAGAGCTTTTCGCTTTTATCGTTTCACAATTCGGAAGAAATAGCGTGCATGTATGGGAAACGGGTTTTGACCGCGGTCCCCTCGTCAAACGTTCATGACGGATTTCAATAATCGTGGGACAACTGATTTATTTGGAAAGGTGGTCCGGCCCAAGGTGCTGCTCACCCTGTTCCTCGGTTCGCTTGGGCTGTCAAGCCTGGTCCCTATATATCATATCATAAAAAGGCGTGGCAGGGACGGCGCCAAGAGCTGGACGTTCCACGAGGACAGGATGGACCCGCTGAGCCCGGCGGAGCCCCGGGTCAAGATCCGCCCGGTGAGAGGGGAGGGAGTGATCTGCCAGATATGCATGGGCAAGCTCAAGCACGGCCTTCCGCAGGTCAAGTGCGATTGCGGCAAGATTTTTCATATAACCTGCCTGAAGAGGACCGGCTTCTGCCCCTACTGTCAGCGCACTTACGCCGAGGAGCAGGTGGAGGGGATGGCCACCTACCCGGAGATGGAGAGCATTCGGTGCCCGGTGTGCGAGAGGACCGTATATAAGGATTCCGGGAGCTGCGAGTGCGGAGCGATCATTTCCGACGAGGACGGCATGTTCTACTGCCCGGTCTGCGGAACGCAGATAGGGGAGGGGGAGAACGAGTGCCCATACTGCCACGAGCGGTTCGAGGACGTCCGACTGGTGCTCTGCCCGTTCTGCGGGAGGGAGTTCGACGCAAGCAAGGGAGGGTGCGAGTGCGGCTCCTTCCTTGGCGAGGTGTGTCCGGAGTGCGGGGTCCGCCTCACTCCTGAGGACGACCGATGCCCCAGCTGCGGTACCGCTTTCGAGACCGCGGCGGGAAATTGAGGAAGGCATACTGGTCTTACTTGCCTTTTTATAC
>DUJZ01000156.1 GCA_013329565.1 Methanomassiliicoccales archaeon | reverse complement strand
GTGGAGGGCGTGGATTACACGATCACTGTAGAGGACGACCCCCTGACCAGCGAATACCGGCCAGTCTACCTCATAACTCTGACGATATTGAAGGTTGACCAGTTCACCCATAACCGTGGTTATGTGACCATGGAGCTGGAGTATTAGGGGTGGGAAGATGGAGAACGCGGCAAAGGAACCGGAAAGAGAGCGCAATGGGGTCCTGAGTCCTCAGATCGAGGAGGAGCAGAAGGATTGGTCAACCATCACCACCAGGGAGAAGGTCCGCAACTCGTACCTCAAATTGCTGCGCCGTATGACCCCCAACCGTGCGAGCAGGGTCATGGTCCCGGTGCGCACTGAAACCCAGTCCCTGAGACCGGGGTCCGCTGTCACGGTAATCCCGGAGATAACCGACCCGGCGATCGAGGTCCTCGACCAATACTCGGTGGTCAGCGACTACGCGTTCGTTCGCATCACCTACAACAACAATCTGAGCGAATACCTTTACGAGGTCATCGAACCGGCCCTGAGCCGGGAGGAGCAGGAGCTGCTGGACCTGTTGAAGGACACCCTGCACCGCACCCTGGGGTACGAATGGGAAAAGCTGACCCAGCTGGACAAAGAGGAGTACCTCCGGGAGAGCGTGGACAGCTTCATTCGAACCAGGGGCATCAAGGTGGAGCAGCTGGCCAAGAAACGTATCAGCTACTACATCATCCGCGACTTCGTCGGCCACGGACCTATCGATGTCATGATGCGAGACGATATGGTGGAAGACATCTCCTGCGACGGTTACAACGTCCCGATCTTCATTTTCCACGGCAAGTGGGAGAGCACCCGCTCCAACATCATATTCACCAACGAGGACGAGCTGAACTCTTTCGTTGTCACTCTGGCTCAGAGGAGCGGCAAGCAGATATCGGTCGCCGCCCCGATCCTGGACGGCACGACCGTGGAAGGCCACCGCGTTCAGGCTACGTACTCACGTGAGGTCACCACCAGAGGTTCGACCTTCACCATCAGGCGCTTCAAGAACAAGCCCTTCACACCCACCGACCTCATGAGGTACAAGACCGTCTCCCCGGAGATGATGGCCTACCTCTGGATCGGCGTCGAGAACGGCGAGTCAATGATATTGGTCGGCGGTACGGCCAGCGGCAAGACCAGCACGCTGAACTCGCTAGCCATATTCATTCCGCCGGGCGCCAAGATCGTCACCATCGAGGACACCAGGGAGATCAACCTCCCGCACGATAACTGGATCCCGGGCGCCACCAGGACCGGCGTGGGGGAGCGGGACAAGGACGGCCGGTCGGCCGGCGAGATCGACATGTACGATCTTGTCCGTGCGGCATTGAGGCAAAGGCCGAACTACATCATCGTCGGCGAGGTCCGTGGCAAGGAGACCTACATCATGTTCCAGGCCATGGCCACCGGCCACAGCACCTACTCCACCATGCACGCCGACTCGGTCAAGAGCATGGTGAACAGGCTGGAGAACCCGCCCATCAACTGCCCCAGGATCCTGCTCACGGCATTGCGCAACGTCCTCATCCAGTCCCAGGTGAAGGTGGGCAACGATTTCGTCAGGCGCATGAAGCAGATCGTGGAGATCGTGGGCTTCGAGCCGGAGACCAACGAGCTGATCACCAACACCGTCTACGAATGGGACCCTGCCACCGATCGCCACATATTCAAGGGGCACTCGTTCCTGTTCGACAAGATAATGGAGATGAAGTCGCTGACCCACGACGAGATGATGGCCGAGTTCGACCGCCGCGTGGAAGTCGTTACGTACCTCCTCAAAAAGGACATCCGCAACCACCGGGATATCTGGAACCTGGTCAATTCCTACTACAAGGACCATGACAAGACCCTGGACCGCATCCGAAAGGACGTGGCGGCCATGGAGGTGAACTGATGGCCGGTGAATCCAACCTCTTCACCCGCATAGATTCGACCAACAAGTCCTATCTGCGCACTAAGAGCTCGGCACCGAAGCACGATTCCGAGCTGGGGCCGCGGGTGATCAAGCTGCCAGAGGGCGCCGTGCCGGATTACGTTAAACTAACTCCGTACCAGGAGTTCAGCTGGAGGACCCTCGGCAAGACGGTCACCTCCCGCATGAGACCCAATCCGAAGCTGGAGTCAGCATTGCTACAAGCGCACATGCGCCTCCGTCAGGAGGAGTACACCGCCTACGTATGGATGACCACACTGATCGTGGGCGTCCTGGCCCTGGTTGGTTCCCTGGTGTTCGGAGGGGTGCTCATCGCCTTCTTGGGCATCGAGCCAGGGATGGCGCTGATATTCTCCATCATGATCGTGGTCCTGCCGATCGTACTGACCTTCGTGGTCATGGGATCGCTGCCGGGATCGAAGGCAAAGACCAGGGGGCGCGACATCAACAGGCGCATGGGAGCGGCCATGAGCTTCATATCGGCCATGGCCAGTGCTGACGTTAACATTGACATCATATTCAAGGAGCTGTCCNNGAGACGTTCGTCACCGTGGTGGTGGCCTTCCCCCTGTTCCTCATAGTGATCATGGCCATCATGGCCATTGTCCCGGGCGCGGGCGGCAACACCGACACCACGGTGCTGCTGCTCTGGCTGGTGGTGGGGCTGATGGTGCCGTTCTCCCAGTTCGGCTTCATCTTCTTCATCTGGAACATGACCAAGGAGTCGACGATGTGAGGTGAGAGAATGGCTGAGAAGGAATTGTTGGATATCGAGCAGCTCACCCTCAAGAAGAGGGACTACAGCAGAATGCTCCTCATCATCGGCGGCGTGATCATGGCCTTCTTCGTTTTCCTCGGCGTAATCGACGCCATCGGAGGACTGGAGACCGGGCTGGAATGGATAGATTGGGTTGCGCTGGGCCTCATGGCCCTCTGCGGACCGTACGGTTTCTATTCCACCTACCAGTTCAGGAAGATACGCGAGATAGAGTCCAGGCTTCCCGACTTCCTTCGCGATGTGGCCGAAGGCGGCCGTTTCGGCATGACCCTGGCGGAATCCATCAAGGTCTCCTCCCGCGGACGTTACGGGCGCCTTACGCCGGAGATCCAGAGGATGGCCTCCCAGATCGAATGGGGAGTTCCGGCCACCGACGCCATAAGGCTGTTCATCGACCGCGCCGACACCCCGCTGGTGCGCCGCATGACCACCATAGTGATCAAGGCGAACGAAGCGGGTGGCAACGTGGCGGACGTGCTGGACATGGTGGCGCACGACGCTCGCGAGACGCTCCTCAACCGCAATGAGAGGAGCATAGCGATGTCCACATACACCGTGGTCATCTACGTGGCGTTCGCGGTATTCTTGGCCACCATATTCATTTTGAACTCCACTTTCCTGCCGAAAATGATAGAGGCCGGCACCCAGATCAGCGAGGGCGCCCCGGACATCGGCGGCATACCGGTGCAGATCAAGTCGGACGTCATCCCGCAGGTGCAATTGATATTCGTCATATCCGTGGTCATCCACGCTTTCGGGGACGGTATCCTCGCTGGCGTACTTCAGGACGGCCGTATCGCCAACGGGTTACGTCATTCCTTCATCATGCTGTTGATCGGCCTCATAGGAACAAGGGTGGTGGGTTAGATGTCGGCCAGCGGGAAGGAGCCGCTCAAGGACCTGGAGCTTCTGATCGAGAGGGGCAACCTGCAGATAGAGCGGTCCAAGAAGCTCACCTTCAAGGATCACTACCTGGAACTGGTGCATCGCCTCTCCAAGAAACCGGTGCGGGTGATGGTCCCCGCCCAGCTCGAGGACCAGGACCGCCTGAGGGGAAGGATAACCGAGATACCGAAGATACCGGAGAGCTTCATCGACGAGGTGGAGATAGCCCCGGTGCTGGATCCCTATTCCTACGTGCGCATCAAGTTCGACAACATCGCCTCGGAGTACCTCTACGAGGTCATCGAGCCGGCCCTCTCGGAGGACGAGGGCATACTCCTGGAGATGCTGAAGAGCAGCGTGGTGCTCACCATAAACAAGCTGGATGAGGCCAGCCCCCGCGAGAAGGAGAGCGTTCTGCGCGAGGTGACGGACGAGCTCCTCAAGACCATGGAGGTCAGCCTGAACATAGACTCCCGGGAGAGGATACATTACTATCTCCGCCGGGACTTCATCGGTTACGGTGCTATCGACGTAATGATGGTCGACCCCAACGTCGAAGATTGCTCGTGCGACGGGGTGAACATCCCGCTGTTCATATTCCATCGCAAGTACGGCTCGATCAAGTCCAACGTCAAGTTCGAAACCGATGAGGAATTGGATTCTTTCGTGATCTGGCTGTCCCAGAAGTGCGGCAAGCATATCTCTGTCGCCGAACCAATGCTGGACGCCACCATTCCGGACGGTTCGAGGCTGAACGCGACGCTCGGAAAGCACGTCACCAAGCGTGGCTCGTCGTTCACCATCAGGCGCTTCAAGGAGAACCCCTTCACGCCAGTGGACCTGCTCCGCTTCAAGACCATGAGCACGGAGATGATGGCCTACCTGTGGATATCCACTGAGTTCGGCAGCTCCATGCTGGTGTGCGGCGGGACCGCCAGCGGAAAGACCACCACCCTGAACGCCGTTCTGCTTTTCATACCGCCCCAGATGAAGATCATCAGCATCGAGGACACCAGGGAGCTGAACCTCCCGCACGAGAACTGGATACCTGGTCTCACCAGGGAATCGTTCGGCGGACGCAAGAGCGCCGTGGCCGGTTCCGTGGATATGTATGACCTTCTCACGGCCGCCCTGCGTCAGAGGCCGCAGTACCTGATGGTCGGCGAGGTGCGTGGCAAGGAGGCGTACGTCGTCTTCCAGGCCATGGCCACCGGCACCATCTCCTATTCGACGTTCCACGCCGAGGACGTGCAGGCCATGGTGCACAGGATGGAGAACGATCCGATCAACCTGCCCCGGGCCCTGATCACCGCCCTGGACATCGTTATGCTGCAAGCCCAGGTCAAGGTCGGAACCAAGATGACCAGGAGGGTGAAGTCCCTCACGGAGATCGTTGGCATGGACCCCGAGACCGGGGAGCTGATCACGAACTCTGCCTTCACCTGGAACCCGGCGGACGATTCGTTCAATTACAGCGGGCACTCCTACATCTTCGAGAAGGTGCGCACGGTCAAGAGCTGGTCGCCCAGGGAGATGGAGCGCGAGTGGAGGCGGCGGGCGGAGATCCTGGAATACATGAAGAAGACCGGGGTGGATAACTATCGTCAGGTGGCCAAGATCATCTCCACCTATTACAAGAACCCGGACAAGGTCATGAAGGAGGTCCGGGAGGTAATGAACCAGGACCAGAAGGTCTGAAACGCCTTACCTACTATCTATTTTTATTTAAAAATAAAAAAATTGAAAGGGGAAGGGGTTTATTGGGGTTTGTCCTCGCCCTCATCGGGCTTGGGCTCTTCCGCCGGCGCCTCAGGGGTCTGCTCCTTCGGAGCATCCTTTGGTTCGCCCGTGCGGCGCACAATCCGCCTGAAGGGGCTCTTCCTCTCCTCGACCTTGGGCGCTTCAGACCTTCCCTGCTGGTCGAAGACCGTTCCACAGCGGTTGCAGATCTTTGAATCGCGCGGATTCAGGGTTCCGCAGGCCGGGCAGGGGAACACACCGGACCTCCGGCCCATCTCCTCCTTCCTCAGCCACTCCTCGAACGGCAGGTAGTTCGGCTCGGTCTGCAGCCAATCCATGAACTTCTCCTCGGAGTACTTGCTGCCCAGGGCCGCCTTGGCCTGCCCGCGGAAGGCCTCGATGTACTCGTCGTACTGCTTCCTCATGGCCTCGATGTAGCCTGGAGCCTGTCCAGCCTCCAACGGCTCGGTCATGAACTTGGCGCCGCATTCCGGGCAGCTCTCGGCCTTGGATGGGATCCACGCGCCGCACTCGCTGCACTTGGCGGTGTCGCTCTCGAACTCCACGCCGCACTTCGGGCAGTGCCTGGACGATTCGGGTATCAGCGCACCGCAGTTGCCGCACTCCACCATGCGCCCGAGACCGACCCGGTACAGGTACAGGGAGAAGATCGCGATTACCGCGATCACGATCACCACTATCAGCAGGTACACCCAGATGGGTATGGTCTCCGGAGCGAACGGGGCGATGATATTGATGTTCACATCGTCAGTGAACTCGCCCTCGATCGTGTCGATCGTCACCTGCAGCTTCTGAGCTCCCTCCTGATCGGAAGGCACCAGCACCCAGCTGGTGAATTGTCCGTTGGCGTTGGTGGTGGCGGTGTACTCACTGCTCAGAGGGAACCCCTGGCCGTCAACGATCCTGACCTTCACCGTTTGTCCGGCCAGCGGGGCGTTGCTGCCGCTCTGGGTGACCGTTCCCTGCACGAAGATGCTGGTCCCAGGCGCATAATCGTACTTGTTGCCCAGGTTGATGTTGATCAACGGACTCGGAACCACGACCGCGAGGTCGATCTCCAGTACGTTGTCGGTCTGGTCGGCGTCTGACCCAGCGTCCACGTCCACCACGAAGATGTAATCACCCGAGGTCACGTTGACCACGTAGGACACGTTGTAAGGCATGCTGTCCCCGGCCTCGACGTTGACCGTTTGAGTGAACAGAAGCATGTCGATCGTCTCGTTCACCAGGGAAACGCTGACCTTGATGCTAGTTCCGTCGATGATGCCTATGTTCCTCAGGTCGAACAGCACGAACACCCTCTGACCGATGGTGGCCGATGTGATGTTCTGACCGGCGTACTGGACCCGCCCGTTGGAGGCGGCCATGTCCGGACGGTTGTCTACGACCTCCAGTACTTGGGACGCTACGTTGTTCCCATTGACAGGATCGTCCATCTCCGGATAGTGAATAACCGTACCATTGCTAGCAGGGTTGACCTCGGCGGTTATGGTGTAGTCCTGATATAGCCCCTCGCCCTCGACGAGCGCGGCGGTCCAGGTGGTGCTCACGCTGGCCATTGTTCCAGGGGCTAAGCTGCCCGCAGAAACCACGCCTATGATCTCGTCTCCGTTCAGTCGGAACGCCACGGAGTACTGGTCAGCTGTCGATTCGCCGATATTGTAGACATCCACGGTCACGGTGACCAAGGTGTTCACGAACACGCTGCTGACCGCCTGATTATTCACTGAGAACCTGACCGCGGATGCCACTAGATCGGGGTAGTCGCGCACGGTAACAGATCTAGAAGCTTCGTTGTTGACCTCGTTGCTCTCAACAATGATGCTCTCCTCGTCCACCACAACTATGACGGTATGTAATCCGGCGAATGACGGTGTCCAGCTTATGCTAGCCACCCCGAACTGTCCGGTCGGCAGATTGCTTATCTCCCTCTTGCCGATCAATGTACCATTGTCGTAGAAGCTGACGTTGAAGGCGGATATCGCGTTGTCTCCTATGTTCCGAACGTTGACAGAGATGGATGCCATCTTGTCCCTGATCGGAGAGGACGGGTCGACGCTGATGTCGCTGGCCGTGACCATTAGGTCGGGTACTCCCAGCACATTGACAGTGGTGTAGTTCAGGTTATTGTCCTCGTTAAGCTCAGGTATCTGGTCCAGGGGATCGACCGACACGCTCAGGTTGTGCGTTCCCAGCGGATAGGCGGCGACCCAGACCACGGACACGGTCACATTGGACAGGGCAGGGAGCTCCTCTATCGTGTAATCCCTTATCAGCACCTTGCCGGCGCTGCTGGTGTCCTCGAACCGTATCAGGATGTCGTAGGCGGTCACCACTCCGATGTTGTTTATAACGGTTGAGAGGGTGACGTTGCTGCCCCTCAGCGGCTCATCGTTCGAGACGAAGAAGGGGGGATCGACGTCAGGCAAAGCTGAAGATATGTCCAGTCTTATCGCGGCGTCACTGCGGACCAGCGAGACGTCCGGGCTATAAGCTATCTGAGCCACCTTGTTGACATCGGAATCGTACCTGTCGCCCTGGAACCAGTGCGTGGCATTGAGCTCGTAGTAGCCGCTGACCACTGCCCCGTGTCCGGAAGCGGTTACAACATCGCTGAGCGCCCGGAACCGCCAAACCCCGGTATCGTCCGTGAGCCCGGAAGCGTAAACGGTCTGGTCGACAAAACTCCTAGCCTCCACGTAGGCGCCGGGGATCTTGTGCATCCCAGTACCATCGTACACCGAGGCGACTATCCAGCTGTAGAGCGTCACTACCGCACTGTCCTTCGGGGACACAGCGGGGACGCCGTTTATACTGCACCCGGTCAACGCGGCGGTGGATGTTCCACCGAAGTAGGACCAGGCCCGGCTGAACGTGGTGTTGATTGCCACGAGATCTGCCGAGGAGCTTGCGGGAGCCTGCAGGTCGCCTAGAACGAAGGATTCCTCCATGTGGGCCATCGAGTTGTCGTCGATTATCAGGACAACGTTGGCCTTAAGGGTGGAACTGCTGAGGATCAGGCTTCCGTTATCGAACAGGTAGATGCGGAGCACGAAGTTCGAGTCGATTATTGAGTTGTCCAGCACCAGGGTACCGTTGTCCCTGACCACGATCTGG
>DUJZ01000088.1 GCA_013329565.1 Methanomassiliicoccales archaeon | reverse complement strand
GGCTGCGGCGTGGCGATAGCCGTCAAGAACATCATGAGGGTTCTGGGCGAGAACACCACCGTCTACGTTCCGGCCAGCTGCCTGCTCATCTTCGGCGGGGGCATGTATCCGCACTCGGCGTTCGACGTGCCGTTCTTCTACAGCGCCTTCGAGAACACTGGAGCTGTGATATCCGGCATAAAGGCGGGATACCGCCGGCAGGGAAAGGATGTGACGGTGATAGGCATCGCCGGCGACGGCGGTACTTTCGATATCGGTCTGCAAGCGCTCGCCGGCGCTGCGGAACGCAACGAGGACGTCATCTACGTCTGCGTGGACAATGAAGCGTACATGAACACCGGCACGCAGCGCTCTGGCTCCACGCCCTTCGGGGCCTGGACGACGACAACGCCGGTGGGCAAGAAGATCAAGGGCAAGCAGGGCTTCAAGAAGGACCTGATGTCCGTGGTCACCTCGCAGGACATCGCCTACGCTGCCACGTTATCAATAGCGCACATGAACGACTTCGTGCAGAAGGTGGAGAAGGCAAAGAACCTCAAGGGGTTCCGATTCCTGCACGTCATGACGCCCTGCGCCTCCGGCTGGAAGAGCGATCCCTCGGCGACGTACGACCTGGCCAACATGGCCGTGGAGACCGGGATGTGGTCTCTGTACGAGGTGATGGACGGTGAGGTGAACATCACCTATCGTCCGAAGGAGATGCGGCCTGTGACGGAGTACCTGAAGCTGCAGGGCCGCTTCAAGCACATGAGCAAGGAGGACGTGGACACCTTGCAGACCTGGATATGCAAGAAGTGGAACAAGCGCTATTGTCCCTTGGCTCCGCCGATGGAGGGCAAGGAAGAGGACCTGGCCTACGGCGGCGACGGGTGCGAAGGCGTCTGAAAGTTCTCAGCGCCTGTCCAGCAGCGCTCCCGCGATCAGCGCCACGACCGAGGCCGGAAGGGCGATGACCAGCGGGTCGACGACCGTTCAGGGGCTTCCCAGGATCGCGTTCGTTCCGAACAATGCCTTCGATATCCCCAGCCCGATGGCCAGAGCATAGCCCACGATGATCCGCGGCTCGTCCATTCCGAACAAGCCCTTTCCCCCTTGCCGGTCTTCCTTCAGGATCGGACCGCGTAAGAAGCAGGCCCGTTGGGAGGCCACATCATTTTTATTTTATATGTGTGTTACAAGCTGGACCGCTGCACGCTAGCACGCATCACTGATCAAAGAAAAATGATAAAAAAAGGTTTACGCTTCTGTCACCGCCGGAGAACGCCTCCTCTCGATCATGGTGCCTATGATCAGAGCGACGATCGACAGCGGCAGGGCGATGAACAGGGAGTCCACCACGGTCCAGGGGAAATCAAGTACCGACGGGTTCCCGGTCAGGATCTCTGAGACCCTCAGCACGCCCGACTCGGCCTGGTGCACGAAGACCGTCCATATGGCCCAGACGATGCTCCCGGTCAGCAGGCTCGCTATGGCTCCCAGTCGGGAGGGGTTCTTGGAGAACACGGCCACGGTGTACGCAGGCAGGAACGCCGCGGCGCACAGCCCCATGAACATGGCGGTCGCCCGAGCGATGATGTCCCCGGGCATGATGAACGCCAGTCCTAAGCTGACGGCGATCATCAGGAACGTGCCGATCTTGTTCACCCTGAGCTTCGAAGCGTCCTCGTCGCTACCGCGTAATCTGGACGGGAAGAACTTGGCCCTGCGGATGTGTACCCAGATGTCGTGACCTGCCGCCGTGCCCATGACATGGAACAGCGAGCTCATGGTGGACATGGCCGCCGCCAGGAGCACCAGCACGAACATCACGACCAGCCATTCCGGCATGGCGATGTCGATGAACAGCGGTACGATGTTGTCCACGTTCCCGGTCATCTCCGTGGAGATCTTTCCGAACTTCTCGTAGAAGTATACGTTGGTGAGCGCCCCCATGGTGTACGCCACGCCAGTTGTTATGAGGATGAATATCGCTCCCACGGGAATGGCGCGGTTAAGGGACTTGCCGTCCTTGGCGGTCATGAAACGTACCGCCAACTGAGGCTGCGCCAGGACGCCTATCCCCACGCCCATGATTATTGTGGTCACCAGCGTGTACCAGGTGGCCGAGCCCAGCTCGGGGAACGAGGTCCAGCCGGTCATGCCGGTGCTGGCCAACCCGGCCGGGACGAGGTGGGACATGTCGGTAAGGCTTTGGAAACCGTCGAACCCTCCGACGGCCGACAAGGTGATGATCATTATGGCGCTCATTCCGAATATCATGAGCGATCCCTGCAGCGCGTCGGTGTACATGACCGCCACCAGTCCGCCGAAGACCACGTAGACGGCGGTAATGACCGTAAGACCGATGATGGCCCACAGGTAAGGAACGTCCAGAACCTGTTCGATGAAGCGCCCACCGCCGATCAGCACCGCTGACGAGTATAGGGGCATGCCGACCATGATGATCAGGCCGGTCACGTACTGCACGAAATTCGATTTGTACACCTTGCCGAGAAGGTCAGGGAAGGTCATCGCTCCCAGCTTCTTACCGATGCGGCGAGTAGGTTTACCGAACACCATGAAGGCGATGAGCACCCCGACCGAGATGTTCAGCATCACCAGCCAGATAATGCCCATTCCGAGCTTTGCTGCGTAACCTCCGAAGCCGACTATGGCCGAGGTGCTGATGAACGTGGCACCATACGACAGGCCCAGGATCACCGGGTGGATGTTCCTCCCCGCCAGCATGTAGTCGTCGTTGCACTTGGTCTTCTTATAACCGAGCCAGGCCAGGTAGCAGATCACCACGGCGTAGACCGCGGCGGCCGCCCAGAAGAGCGTCTGGTTGACCATCTCAGTCGACCTCTTCGTTCCATTTCAACAGTCCGTATACAACGCCGAATGCAGTGCTTATGAAGCAGAGCGCGTACCCCAGCAATATCCAGGGGTCATCTATGCCGAACATCGTGTAGCCTCTCTCCCACTAGCCAGAAGTGTTTGGGCAGGATTTGCTGGATGATATTTAAATGTTACATGTTAGCATGTTACATATTAACACATTCAATAGACCCGCTTGTCGACCACCCTTTTCGCCTTTCCTTCGAAGCGCGGGAGCGATCCAGGCTCCACTATCTCCACGTTCACGCCGACGTTAAGGGCGTCCCGCAGTTTGTGCGTCAAGCGGTCCTTGATGGCGTCCAGCTCGAACAACCGGTCCCCGAAGGCCTCCGGGCGAAGCTCCACCTTCACCAGAATGGTGTCCAAGGCGCCTTTGCGGTCGACGACGATCTGGAACTCGTTGCCCACCTCCGGATGCTGCATGAGCGAGTGCTCCACCTGGGACGGGAAGACGTTGATGCCCCGGACGATTATCATATCGTCCACGCGTCCCTGGATCCTGCCGATGCGCGGATGCGTCCGTCCGCAGGCGCAGACCTCCTCGTGAACCGTGGTTATATCGCCCGTACGATAGCGGACTATCGGCAATGCCTCCTTCAGGAGCATGGTCACCACCAGCTCGCCCTTTTCCCCAGGAGGCACTGGCTCTCCCGTTATAGGGTCCAGGATCTCTACGAGCGTGATGTCCGCCCAGACATGTATGCCGTTCTGCTCCGAGCACTCGCACCATAATGGTCCGGACAGCTCGCTGGTGCCGTAGATATCGATGGCCTTGATGCCCAAGCGCTCGTAGATGCGGTCGCGCATGCGCTCGCTCCAAGGCTCCGCCCCTAGGATGCCCAGGCGCAGCTTGGTGTCCTTTTTCAGGTCCAAGCCCATCTTCTCCGCCACCTCGCCTATGTGCAGGAGGTACGACGGAGTGGCGGTGATCACCGTAACGTTCAGATCGCGTACCAGGTCGATCTGGCGCTCGGTATTACCGGTGGAAGCGGGAACCACCGCCGCGCCCACCTTCTCCGCGCCGTAGTGCAATCCTAGACCGCCGGAAAAGAGGCCGTACGTGTAGCAGACCTGCAGCACGTCGTCCGTGCCCACGCCGGCAGATACAAGACCGCGGGCCACCGACTCCGACCAGGCTTCTATATCATTCTGAGTGTAGCCGACGATGGTCGGCTTTCCGGTGGTGCCGGAGGACGCATGATAGCGTACGACCTCCCTCGGACTAGCTAAGAACAGCTTGTCCGGATAGCCGTCGCGCAGGTCCTTCTTGTTCATCAAGGGGAGCTTGCGAACGTCCTCCAGCTCCTGGACGTCCTCGGGCGTAACGCCCGCATCCTTCATCTTCTGTCGATAGAACGGGGAGAACGTGTACAGCTTGTAGACCAGCATTTTCAGCTGCTTGAGCTGCAGCGCCTTCAGTTCCGGTAAGGGCATGACCTCCACTGGGTTCCAATAGGACATTTGTTTCACCTCGGCCAGTTACCGCGCTCATCAGTGAAAGGTCACGTTATCCAGGAGGCGCAGGCCTCCTGCCAGCAGGGATCTGATGCCCTGCTCGATATCCTCCACGCGCACGATCAGGACGGCGAACGGAGGGTTGCGGTAACCGTAGCCGTACTCGATGTTGATGCCCTGCATCTGGTCGGTCAGATCGAAGAGCCCGCCCGGGGTGTCCTGCATCTGTATCGCCAGCACCTCGGTGAACTTGACGACGAAACCATCCTTGGTCAGGAGGTCCTTGGCGATCTCGGGCTTGTCCACCAGCACGCGGATGACGCCGTAACCGGCGCCCTCGGCGATGCTGAAGCCCAGGATGTTGATCTTGCCCTCCTTGAGCACCTTGGCCACCGCCCCCAGGCGGTTCGGCCGGTTCTCCGAAAAGATGGAGAGCTGCTTTATCCGGTACTTGTCGTTCTCGCTCATCAGTATTCCCTCCTGTCCATCACCCTCCTGGCCTTGCCCTCGAATCGGGGCAGGGTGCCAGGCTGCACCAGCTCCACGTTGGCCGAGACGTTCAGCACGTTCTTCAGCCGGTTGGAGATGCGCTCGCGCAGGGCGTTCAGCTCGATGATGTTGTCCGTGAATGCCTCAGGTTTGAGCTCGGCGCGGACCAGCATGGTGTCCAGGTGGCCCTTGCGGTCCACCACCAGCTGGAACTCGTTGCCGACCTCCGGATGCTGCATCAGCGAGTGCTCCACCTGCGAAGGGAACACATTGATGCCGCGAATAATAATCATATCGTCCACGCGACCCTGGATGCGTGTGATCCGTGGATGCGCCCGGCCGCACGGGCACGGCTCCTCCATTATCGAGGTGATGTCGCCCATGCGGTAGCGCATCATCGGGAACGCCTCCTTCTGCAGCATGGTGACCACCATCTCTCCTTTCTGACCCGGCTCCAGTGGTTCACCGGTCTCCGGGTCAACTATCTCTAGGAATGCCAGGTCCCCCCAGAAGTGTATGCCGTCCTGCTCAGCGCACTCCATGAACAGCGGTCCGGAGAGCTCGCTCGCTCCGAAGCAATTGAAGCCTCGTACGCCCATCTTCTCGTAGATGCGGTCCCGCATGCGGTCGCTCCACGGTTCCCCTCCCAGAAGTCCGTAACGCAGCTTGGTGTCCTTCCGGATGTCGATGCCCTTCTTTTCGGCCACTTCTCCAAGGTACATCAGGTAGGAAGGCGTGGCGGCCATGGCGGTGACGCCAAGATCGCAGATGAGCTCGAGCTGCCGGTCCGTGTTTCCGGTCGACGCCGGTATCACCGTCGCCCCCATCTTCTCCGTGGCGTAGTGGAACCCCAGGCCGCCGGAGAACAGCCCGTAGGTGTTGGCCACCTGGATAACGTCCTTCTTTCCCAGCCCGAAGGAGGTCATGGCCCTCGCCAACGACTCGGACCAGTTCTCCAGGTCGTTCTTGGTGTAACCGACGATGGTCGCCTTTCCCGTAGTTCCCGAGGAAGCATGATAGCGCAGAAGGTCCCCGCGGTCGCGCATCATCAGCCTGTCCGGGTAGCCGTCCCGCAGGTCCTTCTTGGTCATGAAGGGAAGCCTGCGAACGTCCTGCAATGTCCTAACGTCATCTGGCGTGACCCCGGCCGACCTCATTCGCTGGCGATAGAACGGAGAGTGCTCCCACATGCGGCGCGTCTGTATCTTCAACAGCTTCAGCTGGAGGGCGTCCAGCTGGGCCTTGGGCAATTTCTCGATGTGGGGGTTCCAAGCGTCCAAGTACCTTCCTCCAAGGGCCACGGACCGGCGGCACCCCGCACGGTCAGGCGTGTACGGTGATAACACGCATCATATATATGCTCTCCAGGGTCTCCTTCGCCCTCAGAAGACCTTGTCGAACAGGTCTATCAGAGGACTCTGGGCTGAATTCGCAAGCTCTCCATTCGGGTCCTTCCAGAGCCACATCACCCACAGCAAGCTGCTGGTCAGGCCACCCAGGATATCAACGTAACAGTCGCTCAACGTATCGCTCAGGGAATACTGCATTCTAGTGCTGGCCAGGAGGTCCCCGGTGAACTCGGCGATCTCCCAGACCACCCCGATGAATATGGAAAAGACCAGGATCATCATCGGATAGGCCCAACGGGGAACCTTGATCTTCAGAGAATGTGTGTCGAACAGGAACAATCCCAGGACCGCGATCACGCTGACCATGGAGGAGGAGATGAGATGGGTCATCTCATCCCACCACCAAACGCTGTCGTACATCCCCCATACCAGTCCGAAGGTGTGCAATCCCACTGCAAGCGATGCCCAGACATACATGAAAGTCGGCATCCTGAACCATCCCGCCATCTCGAGCAGCAACGGAATGGCCAGGATGATGGCGCCCAACATCGCACCATTGCCGGGGTAGCTCCTCTCTTCGGAATAGGCCAAGGCCCCCAACAGGGTCACCACCACCTCGGATGTCAAGAAGACCGCCAAGGTGCTATTCCTCACCCTCATGCGCTCTCCTCCTCGGGTTCCACCATCAGGAGGTCGGTGTAGTCCATTTTCCTCATGTCCCTCTTGAACAGCAGGCCGGAGATCACGCCGCCTACCATTATGCCGACCAGTGAGCACATGAGCTCGTCGTTGGACACCTCAATTCCGTTCATCAGGGAATAGGAGGTCTCAAGGAAGGTGAATAAAGAGGCCAGGGATATGGATGCCACGGTGGCGAATCCCAAGATGAACCGGTAGTTCATGTTGAACTCGGTCCGCTTGACCAGGATGAGGATGAAGAACAAACTGAGCAAAAGCGAGGCCATCGTGGTGGTCAGGGTGCTGAGCGAGCTCAGAAGAGGGCCTTCTTCCAGATCGAAGAGGCTCAATGCGACGTACACCGTGAACGGGATCACCATGAACACGGTCAAGGGGCGCTGCAGCTCCGGTTCCTCCGGTTGGTCGAAGAGGGGATAGCGTCCAAGGATCGCTGCCACGATACCTAGCTCTAGGATGAGCCAGTATACATCGGCGCTCCTCAAGCTGACCACCAAGGCCGCGGCGATGCTCAGGTAGAACCAACCCCGGAACCCTTTCCTCCACATGTTATATCGGATCTCCGTGCTAGAATCGATCGCCCGGTCAGAAAGTCCGGCGGGGGAACTTGCCCTCCAGGTGCAGGTTCTTGAGCTCCGCGTAGCTTTCAGCGCTCCTCTCCGCCTTCTCCTTGATGCTGAGATCGTTGTGCCTTACGACCTTTCCCGGAAGCCCCATCACCACCGATCGCGGTGGTATCTCCGTCATTCCTGTTACCAGGGCGTTCGCCCCGACGATGCATTCGTCCCCGATTATCGCCCCGTCCAATATCGTCGAGTTGATGCCAATTATGCATCTATCGCCGATCCGCGCACCGTTAATGACCGCCCCGTGACCGATGGTGACCATCTTTCCGATCACGCTGGGAAAATCGTGGCTGGTGTGGATGACGGCACCTTCCTGTACGTTGCTTCTCGCACCGATCCTTATGGAGTTCGCGTCACCCCTCAGGACGGCCATCGGCCATATCGACACATCCTCTTCCAGCTCCACCTCGCCGATGACCACGGCCGCCGGGTCCACGAAGATTTTGCGCTCAGGCATGATGAACGGTATGAAAATAATATAAAAATAGGTTGGCCTTAAGGTTGCGCAGGTTTGGCGGCGGGGCGCCTGGCGGTGACCCTCTTAGGGAAGTACTTCAGGAGGATGACGTCTCCGATCGCCTGGATCCAGCGGAATGGGACGTTCACGGCCTTGGAGTCCTCCACCAGCAGGGGGTTGGACTCGCTTATGAAGAGCCCGTCGACCTTGCGGGTATCCACATCGATGACCAAGTTGTTCACGTTGCCCAGGAACACTCCGTTGGGCGTGTAGACCTGCATCCCTATGAGCTCAGAAGCCTCCTCTAACATCGGCACTCCCTTTGTCAGATATCGCCATCCCCTATTAAAAAGATTATCAGCGAGAAATCCTGGCTTCGCACACGAGCGTCGCATCCCGCGCCTTTATATCAATACGGTCCAAGGGGAAATTTCGCCTACCAGGAAGGATTGTGATAAAGGTTATATACGGTGGAACTTCAATACGGTTTTGTAATCACAATGCACAACCGATTTAACGGGGTCTTCTGATGGCCGAGGACGAGATCGCCGAGATCAGAAGACGGAAGTTAGAGGCATTGATGGGTCAGAGCGAACAAAAAGGAGTGAATAAATTGTCTGGAGTAACCGAGGTCAAGGATAGCACTTTCGAGGAGTTCATAAAGAGCGCGCCGCTGGTGATCATTGATTGTTGGGCCCCTTGGTGCGGTCCCTGCCGCATGCTGGCTCCAATCGTAGAGCAGCTCTCCGAGGAGTTCCAGGGCAAGATAAAGTTCGGCAAGATGAACACTGACGAGAACGAGAACACTCCCATGAAGTTCAACATCACCGCCATCCCCACCATGCTGGTGTTCAAGAACGGCGTCCAGCTCGACCGCATCGTCGGCGCCGGAAACAAGGACTTCATGAGACAGAAGTTCTCCAAGTACCTCTGAGGGGTGCGGCAAACCTTTCTCACCAAACCGTTTAATCATATCATTTTGATAAGGCTGGGATCATGATGGAGTTCGACGTAGCCGTCATCGGAGCGGGCCCGGCAGGCCTTCAGGCCGCCCTGCACGCCGCGCGCAAGAAGGTCAAGGTATGCGTTCTCGGAAAGGTGCAGAACAGCGCCCTGATGAAAGCGGAGATCGAGAACTATTTCGGAACCGAGCCTAGGAGCGGCAGGGAAATGCTCGAGATAACCGCCAAGGCGGCGGCCGGCTTCGGAGCGGTCCTGTTGGAGGAGGACCTCCTGAGCATCGAGATGGAAGGGGAAGCTTTCAAGCTCAGGACCGAATCTCTGAAGGAGATCATGGCCAAGGCCGTCATCCTCGCGCCGGGGATATCCCGCAAGAAGCTCAACGTGGAGGGCGAGAAGGAGTATCATGGGCTGGGCGTGTCCTACTGCGCCACCTGCGACTGCAACTTCTTCAAGAAGAAGACGGTGGCCGTTCTGGGAGACGCGAGCATGGCCGCCTCCGC
>DUJZ01000048.1 GCA_013329565.1 Methanomassiliicoccales archaeon | reverse complement strand
ACATCATAGGAACGGGCATCTGGTAGAGGTGGAGAAGAGGCAGATATTCGGAGAGGATGCTGGCAGGGCCAGCATCTCCACCACGTTCATCGAGCGATGTAACCTCACCATCCGTCAGGAGAACAAGAGACTGACGAGGAAGACGCTTGGGTTCTCCAAGCGCCAGTATCGTCTGGACGCGCATATGGCGTTCTACTTCGCCAACTACAATTTCTGCCGACCGCATGGCTCTCTGAGGCATCTGGATGCCTCGGGGAAGATGAGAAAATGGACGCCGATGAGGGAGCTTGGCATCACCGATCGGAATTGGAGCCTGGAAGAACTGTTGACCTTTCCTTACCATAAAACATCAGTATAATACAGGGTCAGTATCGAAAAATTCATTAAAAGTTATTCGAAAACTGGAAATTATAACGGGATGCTAATCCCGTTGATGAATGGGGCATTGACGCGTGCTGATCGTCTATGGGAGAAAAATGCCTTGGACGATTGCGAAGTGATCAATATTCCGAATCCAGGTACGAACGTTCACATCGCCGTACGATCCATCAACTCGCTTAAGTCGAAAAACAAACCTTATCGCCCATTTAAGCCATGAGCGACCAACAGGCTGGACAAACATCGTACCCTTTCTTATTCGTCAAATCGTTTAAATAAGGCTACATTATCAGTGGGCTTCGTAGCGAGACACGTCTCGCCGGAGTTGTACCCCGCAAGGGGCGAATCCCGAAGCGCCGCCAACGACGGCACTGGTGATACAAATGGTAGAGAACAAAGTTGACGAAAACGAGGAAGGGCCCAGGCCAGTGAACGGAAAGAGCATGTACTCTTACATCTCCGACGCCTGGAACCGGCCCGATGCTTCTTACGTAAAGGACCTCATGTGGGAGAGGCTCATCGTCTGGAGGCGGGAGCCCAATTTCATCCGCCTCGAGAGACCCACCCGATTGGACCGCGCCCGCGCTCTGGGCTACAAGGCCAAGCAGGGCATCATCATCGTCCGCGGCCACGTCCGCAAGGGCGGCCTGCAGAAGCGCATGGGATACAAGGGACGCCGCGCCAAGCGCGAGGGTATGAAGAAGATCACCATGGGCAAGAGCCTGAAGCGGATCGCCGAGGAAAGGGCGGCCAAGCGCTACCCCAACCTCGAGGTGCTCAACTCCTACTGGGTCGGCGAGGACGGCAAGAAGGTCTGGTACGAGATCATCCTGGTGGACAAGCACCACCCCTCGGTCATGGCCGACAAGGACCTGAACTGGCTGTGCAACAGCGCCAACAAGAACCGGGTGTTCCGCGGCAAGACCTCCGCCGGACGCAAGGGTCGCGGACTGCACTGGAAGGGCAAGGGTGCGGAGAAGGCGCGCCCGTCCGTCAAGGCTCACGACAGGCAGATAAAGTAGGCCGAACGCCTACCCTTTTATCTCTTTCAAACGCCTTTCCACTTCTTCATTTCCCATCCCGATGAGCGGATGGTACACTGGAACATCGGCGTTCAACGTTCGGTTCTCCTCAAGCTCGTCAAGGGACCAGCCGACCACCAGTCCGAAGGCCTTGTTGGCCTTGACGGCCTTGACCGCCGGACCGAGCACCCTGCGGGGCTCGGGGTCCCAGCGGTCCAGGATGCGCATGGCCTCCTCGTTCTCCACCACGAACAATGCCCGGCAGCCCCGCTTCATCATCATCCAGGCGGCCAGGGCGTCCCTCTCGTCCCCTATCAGCGCCACGACCTTGCCCTGGCTGCCCATTGGCAACCCTCCGGGGCCGTCCAGATACTCGCTGAAGATGTACGCCCGGCGGTCGCGGACCTCCACGTAGACCACAAGGTCGGGATGGTGCAGGTCCACCCGAACCCCGCGATGCCTGTGCGCCTCGAATATCTCCTCGCCCGCCTGCGCAGCAAGCTGCATGCTGGTGTACTGGTGGACGCCGTTCCGGCGCGCCTCCACTCGGAACGTGGAATCGTCCTTCATCAACGGGGTCGCGACCTGAAGCGCCAGGCGCCGGATGTCCTCGACGTCCGAGGTGCATTCCTGAACCTGGCTCAGGGAGGATATTCCGAAAACGCGACGGAGCACCTGGGCGGCCTCTTCGGGCTTGTCGGTGGTCACGAAAAGACGCCCATACTGGCTTTCCACGAAGGCCTCCAACCTCTCCTGGGCCAGGGCGGCCATCATGTTGTAGGTGAGCACCTTCTCGAAGTAACGGCGCACCCCCGGGCTCTTCAATCCCATCTCCGCGTACCTGACCAGCAGCAGGCCCATGTCCCTTCCATGTAGCGCGGGGTTATAAACCATTCTCCCGCTAGCATTATGTCCTCGTCAGGCCATCGCCAGGCGATGGAACCGCTGGTACTGCTGCTGATAGCGCTGCTGTGCATGAGCGCCGGCGCCATAGGGGCGCTCATGGGCATCGGCGGCGGACTGATCATCATCCCGCTGCTGACGCTCGGTTTCGGAGTGCCCATGCAGGAGGCCATAGGCGCCAGTCTCATCGGCGTCATAGCCACGTCCACCGGCGCCGCCAACAAGTACGTGAAACAGGGGTTGACCAATGTCCGCCTGGCCCTGTTCCTGGAAATGTCCACCACCCTGGGGTCCATAATCGGAGCGCTCATCGCCGTTTACACGAACCAGACCGTACTGTTCCTGATATTCTCCATGCTCCTGGTGTATGCGGGGTACACCATGCTCCGCCGTACCGAGGTGCTCTTTTCCCCGGAGGAGGCCAAGGCGGAGGGACAGATGGTCGACCTTTCCTGCCAGTACGTCGATCCCAGTAACAGCTGCGAGGTAAGTTACGGCGTGAGGGGGTTGAAGAAAGGGCTGGCCTACAGCAGCGTGGCCGGAATGCTGTCCGGCCTTCTGGGCGTCGGCGGCGGGCTCGTCAAAGTACCGGTCATGAACGTGTGCATGTGCGTTCCGCTGAAGGCCGCCGCGGCCACCAGCAACTTCATGATCGGGGTAACCGCTCTCACAGGAGCGATAATCTTCTACGGCCACGGGCTGCTGAACGCCTACCTGTGCGGGGCGGTGGCCGTGGGAACCCTCGCCGGGGCGTACATCGGCACCATACTGATGGCCAAATACTCCTCCGATGATCTGCGCAAATGGTTCTCCATCCTCCTGTTCGTGGTGGCCGTGACCATGGTGTTGAAGGCGTTCGGCCTGTGGGGTGGTGCCTGATGCCTTCCCAGTCCACCCTATGCGGCGTGGTGCAGCCCATACTCCACTGGGGGATGGTGCTCAGCCTGGTGCTGATGTTCTTTGGTCTTTCCCTGGGCATGATCGCCGGAGGGCAGGAGGTCTCGGTGGTCCCCCTGGAGGACATTCCAGGGAAGATGCTGGAGCTGGATCCGGCCGCCTTCCTCACCCTGGGGATAGTACTGCTGATCGCCACTCCGCTGGCCAGGGTGTTCGGGTCCCTCTTTGTTTTCATATGGGAGGGTGACCGCAAGTTCGTCCTGGTGTCACTGGTGGTGCTGCTCATGGTGGCGCTCGCCGTAGTGCTCGGGGAGGTCTGACCATCGTCATTTGTGGAACCGCATAGTATATCCGTGTCGGTCAACAATCCCGATGAGCAATGGCCAAGGAGATCGACAAGGAGGAAAAGTGGTACTATTCCTTCCTTCCCTACAACGCATCGGCGGGTAGCACCAACGCACTGATACCGCTATTCATAACCGAGGGTCTCAAGGGCAGCGTGGCCCAGGTCGGGATCGTCAACGCGGCCATCTCGTTGGCGTCGGTTCCCGGGGCCATACTCTGGGGCAACCTTTCCGACACCACCCGCAAGAGGGTCCCCTTCGTGTTGCTCGGCTTTCTGGGGGTAGCCTTCTCCCTTCTGCTCATGGGGTTCGCCAGCAACATGACCGAGTACTACGTGGCCAACCTGTTGTTCGGTTTCATGGGTGCCTCCATCGCCCCGGTGGGCACGGTGATGGTGTTGGAGTGCTTCCCGCGCCAGCAGTGGGCCACCAGGCTTGGTGATTTCAGCCGGGTGGGCGGGCTCGGCTGGGTTCTGGGATTGATACTGGGTACGACCTGGCTCACGATCTTCCCCGATCAAGGTGAGGGCATGCAGATGCGCGCCCTGTTCCTGCTGGCTGGCGGACTTGGTTTCCTATCGATGTTCCTGGGATGGCATTACATGCGGGAACCGTCCCGGAGCGTGCTCAGGGAGGAGCTGCCGCAGTTCGATCTGTACCGCGTTCCCAACTACCTGATGGAGAAGCTTCGCTACATGCCCCAGCGCCTTCTCTACATCGTGGAACTGTCCAGCAAGAACATGAGCTCGGAAAACTACTCCCGGAACCTGAGGATGTACTGCGCGGTGGTGTTCATGGCGTTCACCGGGTTCTTAGGTTTCTACGTGGCCTTGCCCATCTACCTCAACCAGTACGTGGGGCTGAGCAGCGCGCAGGTCTTCGCAGTGTACCTGGCAAGTTCGTTCATCTCCATGATCTTCTATGCGTACTCCGGAAAGCTGGTGGATCGATTCGGGGGACGCCGGGTGCAAGGCTTGGCCTTCGGTCTCAGGATGGTCATCTTTCCTCTGTTCTTCCTGGTGACCATGGTCACCCTGGACGTCAACACGCTGTTCCTGCTCATGTGCCTTCTCAACGGCCTGTCCGGAATGTGCTGGGCCCTCCTCATCGTGGCCGGCGACTCTCTGGTGGCCGGAATGTCCCGGAGACAGTTCCGCAGTCAATCCATGGGTATGTACAACTCGGTGCGGGGGATCGCCACCATCGTCGGCTCTCTTCTGGGAGGGGTGGTGGCGCAGTACTTCGGCTACCTATCGCTCTTCCTGTTGTCCTCCGCCTTCGTCCTGGTATCTATCGTCCTGCTCATGATCATCAAGGTCGACAAGGACCCGGAGGGTGAGAGCGAGGCCGTGGCCCTCTGACATTAGAGCAGGGATGCGATCGTGCGGCCCAGCTCCACGGCCTTCTCCTCCTCGCCCTGACGCAGCTGGTTTCCCTCCACGATGAATGGTTGTGGGGACATCAAAGGCCGAAGTCCCTCCCTGACCATGAGCTGGTGCACCCGGTCGGCGGCGCCCGAATGCACCTTCTCGTAACGAGTATCGAAGGCGAGAAAAGCATGATCGCTCCCCGCGTCCTTCAGCGCGTTGCGCAGAAGGGTGTTGAAACGAAAGGGAACGCGACCCCAATGGGTCGGCGAGCCGATCACCCAGAGCGGAACGCCCATGAAGTCCTCCTCCCCAGAAACGGATTGCCTACGGCAGGAGACCTGGTGGCCGGACGCGCCCAGTCCCTCGGCGATCCGCTGGGCGATCCTCTCCGTGTTCCCGGAAACGGTATCGTATATGACCAGTATGCGCATGCTATCTCTCAGGTGATGCACCCCCGCGCTTACATCATTTGCTGTCCCCGTCGATCAAGGTTCTAGGGCTTACCAAAATTTCAAATAAGGCAATCCTCGTCATCAACCAGCCAACGGGTCCGATCGTCGCGGAGACTGAAAGGTCCGTTCTGGTCGGGGAAGGGGATGGACCACGGGAAGATTGAGCCTTGGCACCAAGATAAGGCTGGGCATTTCCATAGCCCTCATCGTACTGGTAGTGCTAGCCTCCAACCCGGAGGAGGTCTGGCTCGCTCTCAAGGGCATCAGATATGAACTGATCTACCTGGTCGTGGTGCTGTACCTGGTGAACCTGGTGTTCAAGGCCTATCGCTGGGGCGTACTGATGAGGCATGCCGGGTACGAGATATCTTTCCGAAGCGTATTCGCCGCCTTCTCTCTTTCCCAGGCGATCAACAACCTCATACCCGGGCGCGTGGTCGGCGAAGGGTCCCGCATCATCGAGATGAACACCCGCAAGGGAGTGGCCGTCGGAAAGGGACTGGCCTCCGTGGTGACCGAGAGAATAATGGACTTCGCCTTCCTGACCATCCTTACGGTCACCAGCCTGTTCCTGCTGCTGGCGCACATCGTCGAGGAGTTCCGAGGGTACCTCATGCTCCTGGTAGCTCTTATGGTCGTGGCCAATCTTCTGTTCATCTACGTACTGGCAAGTCCCAAGCTATTAATGAGGATGGGCGGCTGGGGCGCCCGTATGGCCTCCAAGGTGGTCAAGGGAGAAAAGGGCGCCAAGCTGTCCGCAAGGCTGATGGACACCGTTGTCTCCTTCAACGAGGCATTGAGCTTCAAGGGCAACTGGAAGAAATTGGTCTGGCCGGCGGTGCTCACCGCGGTCATATGGGCCAATGAGATCGTCCGGCTGTACCTCATCATCGAGGCCCTGGGCGTGGACGTTTCGATAGTGGCGGTCATCGCCTCCGCCAGCCTGGCATCCCTGAGCCAGGTGGTGCTCACCGCCGGAAGCGGCAACGTTCTGATGTCCTCAGCGGTGTTCACCGCCAGCGGGCTCGATCCGCACGTGGCGGCTACCGCAGGACTTTTAAGTGCGATAACCTCTATCTGGCTGTCCGTGCCGGTCAGCCTGCTGACCATGTTCATAGACCAGCACGTTAGGCCCTCCTCCAGCAAGGAGGCCGACAAAAACCAGAGGGGATTCAACTGAAGTGCACCACCGTCTTGATGCTCAAGAACGAGGAAGGGAACGTGGGACCGCTCACCGAGGACATCCTGGCGGTTTACGCTGACCGGAACATAGACGGGGAGGTCCTCCTCATCGACGATGGCAGCACCGACCGCTCCGGCGAGATATGCGACCAACTGGCCAAGGACCGTTCCAATGTCCGGGCGGTCCATCATGAGAAGAACCTTGGTCGTTCGTACGCCATCCGCACCGGCTTCCAGCAGGCCAAGGGCGATGTCGTGATAATCATGGACGCCGACCGGCAGTACGAGCCAAAGCAGATCCCGCTCTTCCTTTCAAAGATGGACGAGGGGTTCGACGTGGTCACCGGCTGGAGACGAGAGCGCACCGATACGTTCATACGGCGTTTCATCTCCAAGACGTACAACCGCTTCATAATCCGCCGCAAGTTCAAATTACAGATAAAGGACCAGAACAGCGGTTTCAAGGCGTTCCGCCGGGAGAAGGCGGTGGCCATGGGCTTCGATCCCGAAGGCTACCAGGGACTGCACCGTTTCATTCTGCCTTTGGCCGCACTAAAGGGCATGAAGATCGCCGAGGTGCCGATCGTCCATTACGATCGTCCTTCAGGCAAGTCCTACATCAAGTTCTACACCGTCCCCTTCATCACCCTCCGCGACTTCTCCAAGTTCAAGAAGGACCACAGGGAGGAGATCGTCGCCCTCCGCCAGAAAGGTTAGGGAACGGGAATGTTCAGCATAGCGAAGCGTTGGGAAGGGCTTTTGGCCAGGGTTGGCACCTTGTCTCCGGGGCGCAAGCTCCTCCTCTACGCGGCGATCGCCCTGCTGGTCTACGGTTCGATGATCGTCGTCGACAACGCCTTCCTCATGTCGGCCATCGATCCGGACCTGTCGCATCCGGACATGGACGTGTATCGAGCGAGAACGCAGACCATCCTGGACGGCGGCCTTCTGTACCGCGACGTGCACACCGAGACCCCGCCGATAATCAACTATCTCCTGGTTCCCGCTCAGCTACTGGGAGGGGCGGACCACGACTGGGTGTGGAGCGCTTATTTCTCGTTGTTCGCCTTCCTGCTGTCGGCGATGCTGTACCTCGGATTGCGCCACCTGGACGAGAACAAGGCCTATCTCGCCGGCATGATCGTTCTGCTATCGCCGTACACCATAGTGGAATCAGGAACCGGGGAGGACGAGTCGATAGTGGCCTTCATCTTCATGCTGGCCGTGGTGCTCATGCTCCTGAAGCGCCAAAACTCCGCCTCCGCCGCCATCGGCGTCGGTATCTGGACCAAGATGTTTCCCATACTCCTTTTCCCGGTGCACTTCCTGCAGCAGCGCGACTGGAAGGGACGTATCACGTCCGTCCTCTTCCTCGGGCTTGCCACAGGATTGATCGCCCTTCCCTTCGTGGTCATGTGCTGGGACGACTTCTCCTTCTTCCTGAACTTCTATTTCCTGGGAGAGGAGGGGCGTCCGACCGGCGGGCATTCCATATGGCACTTCCTGTACATGGGCGGATGGAACCTGCCAAGCATCGTTCAGCTAGCCATTCTTGGCGGGGCCATGGCCTTCGCCTACCTCTACCCGTACCACAAGAAGATGCCAATGTGGCAGAGCGTCACCCTGATGCTCATGGTGTTCTTCATCTTCTATCCCAAGGTGCACGGCGGATACTGGATCATGCTGGTCGCGCTGCTATCGGTCTGGGCGGTACAGGACAAGCGGATCTGGGCCAGGACGGTCTTCGCCTTCGCGCCGATGATACTGGCCACCATGTTGGCCCAGGGCGAGACGGAAGCGCCGGCGGTGGAGTTCTACGGCAGCTGGCTGCTGGGTTTCTTCCTAGCGCTCATCGGCCTCATCATGTTCATGGACGCGGTACGTCTGGCTCTCAAGCAGCCGGCCTTCACCGATAAAGCGTAGCTCAGAGCAGGCGCTTCCCGGCTTCCGCTCCGGAGCGGCAATCGAAGACGTTGGCGATCTTCATGATGAGCAGACCTTTGCACTCGAGGGCGGGCTTGCGTTCCTTGACCATCTGGTACATCTTCTCGTAGTCCGGTCCCTTCTCGACCACGGTGACGTCACCCTTCAGCTTCAGGCATCCGGGCACCCCGGCGGTCCACACTAAAAGGGATATCCTGGGATTCTCTTTCACGTTGGCAAGGGTCTGGTGGAAGAACTGGTTCCCGATCCAGATGGTCTCTGGGTCCATCAAAATGGCCATTCCTATCGGCACCACGTTCGGGTCGCCGTCCTTGGAGGCGGTGGCCAATGCGAAATACTTCGTTCCCTTGAAAAGCTCCTGCATGTCCTGGGTGAGCGCGACCATGCCCGTTCATGGCCGTGGTCGATATTAATCGATGTCGGGGAGCTCAGACCGTTCGGATATCCTCTACGTTCCTGGCCTTGGTCAGCATCTGGAACTTGGAGATGCCCTTGGGCAATACCAGGATCTCCACGTTATCGATGGACCTTATGCGCTCGTTGACCAGGGGCCAGTCCAGGTCGTCCATCAGGGTCAGGCGCTCGATGTCCTGAAGGACGACCGCCCCGTCCAGCGATTCCAGGTCGTTCCTGTTTATAGCGATGTCCTCCATGTTCCCGATACGGTATACTTTCCCCTGGTCCTTTTCCAGGTATGCTTGCATGGCCCGGGTGGTCAGTTCGCCGATGGGCACGCCCTCCAGGGTGGCCTGGGCCGAGAACTTGAGGTACGTCTGGTCGTCGATGCCCCTGATGGTCACGTTGGTCATCTCAATGGTCTCCTGCTGAACGCTCTCCCTTATGCTCCAGGGAGGAAATAAAAATGACCTCTCCTCCGACGAGCACCGCCAGGGGCAGCAAGGTGAGCGGTTGTCCGTCGACGGCCAGGATTCCCAGCACGACCGCTCCCAGCACCTGCAAGGCCATGCCCAGGGCGGTAGGGCGCCCGGCCTTCCAGATCATCCTGGAGCGTGCATCCTTCTGTACCTTGACCTTCGGATCTGCCAGCATCGCCCGGACTCCCTCTTCGTTCCTCAGCCACGCGTATTCCGCGTCCCACTTCGATGGTGTAATTCTCACCTATATCACCATAATCACCATATGAATACATGTAGTATTTGTATGTTTTGAAATGCGGCGACCGGACGGCCTCGAGCTCCCCGACCCTAGAGCAACCCACGTCCACACTGTCGCGGAGAACCACATTCTACGGTCCGATCATGGGTACCATATTGGATTAGATGCCAAGGAGAATGACATGACCGGGAAGTATCTCCTGCCGGTCGCGATCGTTCTAACGCTCGCCGTCCTGACGGTGTTCAAGATAGAACGAGGTTGAAAGAACTGGTGAGCGCTCAGTAAAAAGGAAGAAAAGTGCAGGGGAAGGGATTTGAACCCTCGGACCACTAAGGACTAGACCCTGAATCTAGCGCCGTTGGCCAGGCTTGGCTACCCCTGCCTAGGATTAAGGCCAATGATATTTTGCTACTAATACCTTATGCCCTCTCCGTGGGGGGATGCAGGGCGAACCAGTCGCTGGCCAGCATCGCCATCATCACGTCGTCGATGACGCGTCCGTTCTTGGTCCGGTACTGCTTCATGAGCCCTTCGACCTGGAATCCGCACTTCTTGTACGCGCGCTGCGCCCGGTGGTTCTCGGAATCGGTGATCAGGTCCACCCTTCGCATCCCCAGCTCCTCGAAGATGTAGCGAAGCAATGTCATGATGGCATCGCTGCCGTAGCCCTTGCCCCAATGGTCCTTCTCCCCGATCATTATCCCGATGGTGACCCGGCGGTACCTCCAGACGACCTCCTCCATGCTGATGTTGCCTATCGGCCGGCCGTCCTTGGTCAGGATGGTGAACGCGATCTTGCCCTCCCGGCGAAGGCGGTCCACCCATCCATGCTCCATCTCGGTGCTGAACGGGGGATCGGCCTTCAGCCACTGCGTCACCTCCGGGTCGTTTATCCATTTTAGGTACATCGGAACGTACGCTCGTTCCGCGGCCACCAGGTCGACCTTCTCCCCGCTCAGCATGGCCTGGCCCCCGCCGATAGTACTGAAAGCAGTACCGAGTCCTGCCACTTTCCCTCACTGAAATGGTCCTCCCGCAGTATGCCTTCTTCCTTGAAGCCCACCTTGCGGAAGGAAGCGAGGAGACATTTCTCTTTGGCGGGGACCCTGGTCCACAGGCGGTGCAGCCCCTGGGAGTTGAAGGCGTATCCGACGGCCAGTATCAGGGCCTCGGTCATCATCTCCTCACCTCCCTTCTCTCCCCAGATCAAAGATATCTGTGCGGAATCGCTCATCGGAT
>DUJZ01000117.1 GCA_013329565.1 Methanomassiliicoccales archaeon | reverse complement strand
TCATGACCTGTGCCAGACCGCCATAGAATATGCCCATGGATAGGATGACGCTGCTCATGCTTATGATGTCAGCATTGTGCAGGTTGAGCAGTACCGTGGTCATTCCGAAACCCAGAAATCCGAGGGGAGCGGGATTGGCGGTACGATCGATCACGACGCGGTTCTCAGTTATATCGTTAGCTTGGGGGACCAAAGCTCCACCGTTTCCTCCGGATAGTATGGTATTATAAAACCATTGTTCGAGCTGACAACGCTGTTCGTCTATTTTCCTATCGAAAAATGACCTGTTCTACGATTTTCGTTTTCACGATGCGCCGACCAAGCCGCCGAACGTGCCGTAAAAACGGTTAAATCCAGAACGCCGTTCCAGATGACAGGCCACTATAGCTCAGCTGGTAGAGCGGCTGACTTGTAATCAGCAGGCCGGGAGTTCAAATCTCCCTAGTGGCTCCACCTGTCCCTCATAAGCAAACATTTAAATTTTCTCTTGCTCAATTAAAAACGCCTTGCCGAGGAAAGGCATTGTTGGGGGTTGGTATGCAGAGGATAGTTGGAAGGCTGGAAAATCTCAACGCTTATATCGTGGTGGCAATCTACGTAATCGTCTCCATCGTCTACATACTGCTGTCGGATGTGCTGCTGATGGCGGTGGACGTGGATACCGGTTCTACGCTCCTCATCTCCCTGGTCAAGGGATTTCTCTTCGTTCTGCTCACTGGACTGCTCATCCTGCTGTTGATAAGATGGAGCGACCGCAAGCTCATCCTCTCTCAAAGGAGCATCAGCCAGCTCAACGAGGAGATGCAGCAGAGGGAGATCGCCTCGCAGCTGGTACGCCTGGAGTCCATCGGCAACCTGGCCGCCGGACTGGCCCATAACCTGAACAACACTCTTACGGTCATCGAGGGGAACCTTTCCGTGATCAAGGAGAAGTGCCACGTCTCTGAGGACGCCGTCAAGCATCTGGATGCCATCGAGGGCGCGGTGGACCGAGGACGGGGATTGTCGCAAACGCTACTCAGCTTCTCCCAGGGAGGGGAGCCCTTGAAGGAGCTGGTGGACCTACGGTCCTACATCCCGGAGTACACAGCCTTCATCCTTGGGCGACCAGGAATAAACGTCGCTTACGATCTGCCCAAGGACCTGATGCCGGTGATGGCCGACCGCGGCCAGCTGCCGCATCTCTTCAATAACATCCTAATGAACGCCGTAGAGGCGGTTCCGGACGGGGGATCGGTCACCGTGACAGGAAGGAACGCCGTCATCGGGGAGGGAGAGGTGGCCGCGCTCAAAGCGGGAGATTACGTCCGCATTGTCGTTCAGGACACAGGACCAGGAATCCCCAGGCCCCATATTCATCGCATTTTCGATCCATACTTCTCCACCAAGGGCCAGACTAGGGGACTCGGCCTGACGGTGGCCCAGAACATCGCTCGCCGGCATTCCGGGGTCATCCTGGCGAGCTCGAAGGAGGGCGGAGGGACCAGCATATCTGTGCTGCTACCGGTCAGCAAAGAATTGCCGGACCAGCCCATCGAGTTCAAGCGCCGGACCGTCGATCGCCGGAAGGTGCTATGGATGGATGACGAGGAGGCCATCCGGGAGGTCGGCAAGGAGCTCCTGGAGCAACTGGGTTACGAGGCGCAGGTGGCCAGAGATGGACAGGAAGCTCTGATGCTGTTCCAGGAGGCCCTTCCAAGTGCGCCCTTCTCCGTGGTGATCCTGGACCTGGTGGTCCCCGAGGGAATGGGCGGGGAGGAGACCTTGGACAAGCTCATGAGGCTGGACCCGCAGGTGCGGACGGTGGTGTGCAGCGGATATTCCAGCAACCCGGTCATGGCTAACCATGTGGAGCACGGCTTCTCGGCCGTGCTTCCGAAGCCTTTCAAGCTCGAGGCCCTGGACCACGTGCTGCGGGACCTGATGCCCTGATCAGTCCAACCAGACCGTGTCATGCTCCTTGAACCCTACTTTGAGCACGAGTATGCGGAAGTCGCTGCCGATGACCGGGTTCCCGTGGACGTCTCCCGGCTCGCATATGAGGCAGTCGCCCTCGTTCATCATCACCTGCTGGCCATTGATCACGAACGGAGCCGGACCTATCAGGCAATAGAATATCTCGCGGGTGACCTGGTGGAAGTGGAAGGCCACCTTCTCCCCGGCGGTGAACTGCACCTCCTGCAGCAGGGTGTTCTTCAGGCCGATATCCTTCGCCTCCAGGACGATCCTCTTAAGGTAACCGTCCCCGGAGACCTCCTTGTAGTTGGTCCTGGGCAGATGCTTCATTTCCTGTCCCTCACCACCGCGCCTATGCTCTCCTCGAGCAGGCGCATCCCGGTGTCCAGGTTCTTCTCGCCTATGGTGAGCGGAGGTATCAACCGTATGCTGGACTTACCACAGCCCAGGGCGATGACGCCTTTCCTCAGAAGTGCTGAAACGACGTCGTTCCTCATTTTAATGGCCGGGACCTTGGTCTTGCGGTCTTCCACGAACTCCAACGCCCGCATCATGCCCAGGCCGCGCACGTCGCCGACGTTCTCGAAGCGGTCCTTGATCTCCTCCAGGCGCTTCTGCATGATGACGCCCTTGCGTTCCGCCTGCTCCACCACCTTCTCTCGGTCGATCACGTCCAACGTCGCCAGCGAACTGGCGCAGGCCACGCAGTTGCCGCCGAAGGTGTTGGAATGTGCTCCGGGAACACCCCAGTCCAGCTCCTTACGGAACACCGTGGCGGCGATGGGCATTCCCGACCCGAGCGATTTGGCCATGCAGGTGATGTCCGGATCCAGGCCGAAATGCTCCGCGGCCCACATCCTTCCGGTACGGCCCATTCCCGCCTGCACCTCGTCGTCGACCGTCAGAATGCCGTACGACCTGCATATTCGGGATATCTCGGGCAGGAACTCCTTCGGGGGAACGATGTAACCGCCTTCGCCCTGTATCGGCTCCAGGAAAAGCGCGGCCACCTCGTCCGGCGGGAGCAGGGCGTCCATGTACACCTCGTCCAATATCTTGGCGCACCACAATCCGCAGGAAGGGTATTCCTGATGGTACGGGCAGCGGTAGCAGTTGGCGTACGGGATGTGCGTTACGCCCGCAACCGTCGGGAAGTACCTGGCGCGGTGCACACGCTTGCTGCAGTTCAGGGAAAGGGCGCCCATCGTCCTTCCGTGGAAGGCGCCGAAGAACGCTATGAACTGCTTGCGCCCGGTGGACCATCTGGCCAGCTTCATCGCCGCCTCGATGCTCTCCGTCCCGCTGTTGCTCAGGAACACCTTCTTCTCGCCTCGTCCGGGGGCGATCTTGGCCAGTCGTTCGACCAGAAGGGACTGGACGTCGTAATAGTAATCGGTGCCGGCGAAGTGCATGACCTTGGCCGCCTGCTCCTGCACCGCCTTGACCACCGAGGGATGGCAATGACCGATGTTGAGGACGGCAACTCCGCTGGAGAAGTCCAGGAACAGGTTGCCGTCAACGTCCCAGACCTTCTCGCCAAGGGCGCGGTCCACGACCAGCGGCGCCGACTTGGTCACCGTGGCCAGATACCTGTCGTCCAATTCGACAATGCTCCTTCCCGTCGGGCCTGGAATGTCCGTCCGGACCAGGGGCACCTTGCCTTCAGATTCATCTTTCATCGACCATTGATAGGGCTTCACCGCATAAATGGCTTTGTGGCGTTAATGCGCCGCTTCCGTAGCTTTCTCGGCATTTTCCAGCAGGTTCGACAGCAGGGAATACGCCTGGATCATGTCCTTCTCGTGCACGATGAATATGGTGTCCGTATAGCACGAAACGGTCTCCACCATGTTCACCCCCTGCTCCGAGAGGTTCGATGCGAGATACGAGAACACGCCGCTGGTCTCCCCGATCTTCTGAGGACTTTTTACGGTGATCTCGACCAGGTCCTCGCGCACCTTTAGCACGTTCGTCTCGCCGACGTCGTTCACCACCTCGTTCCGCAGTTTCTCGTCGGCGATGATGGTGATGGCCTGAGCGCCCTGGATCACCTGCATGAGGGCCTTCTGGTTGATGAGCTTCGTGAAAAGGCGTTCCAAACGCTGCAGCACCGTCCAATCGTTGCTGGCGGTGACGATGCATATCTTCGTCTTCACCTCCAGACGGCTGTCGGCGAGGATCGCTAAAATATCCCCCTCGTGATCTTGTTTGGAGAGCTTCTGGGCGTAGCGGCGGCAGGCGATCATCACCGCCTCCTCGTTCTTGATGCCCAGGTCCTTCATGATCAGCCTGGCCAGTGAGGAATAGTTGACCAGGTCCTTGGCCATGCAGTCCTTTACCGAGGGATGCGCGTCTATGTATGCCCGGGTCCGCTCGGCCACGCTCTCCTTCTTAGGGGCTTCCTTCATCGCTCCCGATACTCCGAGAGGATTATTTATTGTTTATTTTCAGACACTTCATTTCAGGAATTCCCGCAGGGCGGAGTTCAGATCGTTTACGGACGCATCGGAGATGATGAGCGGAGGCACCAACCGCAAGACCTTGCCGGCGCTGATGTTGACCAGGAGACGTTTGCCGAGGGCGAACTTCTGGAACTCCTTGGCCAGATCTCCCATCTCCACTCCGATCATGAGACCGAGGCCGCGAACGTCCGCCACCTCGGGATGCCCGGATGCCATGTTCCTAAGCTCGGACCTCCAGAGCTCGCCGAGCTTGGCCGCCCTCTCCACCAGTTTATCCTTCTTCATGGTGCGGATCACGGCGTTAGCGGCCGCGCACGCCAACGGATTTCCGCCGAAAGTGGTGCCGTGCGTACCGGGGGTGAACGTCTTCGCGATATCAGGCGAGGTCATGATAGCGCCTATGGGTACGCCGCCGCCCAGCGCTTTTGCCAGCGATATTATGTCCGGGACCACCCCGTAATGTTGGAAGCCGAACCACTTTCCCGTGCGTCCCATCCCGGTCTGCACCTCGTCCACTATCATCAGCGCCCCGGCGTCCGTGCATAGGTCCCGTACGGTACGGAAGTATTCATGGCTGGCAGGCAGAACCCCGCCCTCGCCCTGGACCGGCTCCAGTATGACCGCGGCGGTGCTTCCGTTAACCTTGGACTTCAGCTCCTCGACCGAATTGTAACCGACGAACTCCACGTTCTTTGATAATAGCGGTTCGAAACCTTTCTGGTACTTCTCCTGGCCGGTGACGGATAGCGTGGCGGACGTCCTTCCGTGGAAGGAGTTGCGGCAGGCGACCACCTTCTCGCGGCCGGTGTGCTTCACCGCCAGCTTGAGCGCCGCCTCGTTCGCCTCCGCCCCGCTGTTGCAGAACAGGGATCGTCCCAACGGCGCAGGGGCTATGGAGGCCATGGCCTCCCCGAGGTCCGCCTGCTCCTTTATCTGGTAGAGATTGGACACGTGGATGAGCCGGGAGGCCTGTTCCGATATGGCCTTGACCAGCTCGGGATGGGCGTGCCCCAGGCAGTTGACGGCTATACCGGCCACGTAGTCCGTGTACCGGTTCCCTTCCAGATCCCAAAGATATTCTCCCTTGCCGTGGGAGAAGCAGATCGTCTCCCGTCCGTAGTTCTGGAATAGATAGTAAGAGCTCAGTTCCGCAACCTGTTTGCTGTCCATCTGATAACCTCATAATGTCAACTTGGTACCCAGGTTCTTTTCGCTGAACAACTGGTCCACTAGGGAATTGGGCGTGGTCCCGCATATGATGTGAGCGTTCCTGACCCCTCCGCGGAGCGCTATGAAGCACGCTTCCACCTTGGGGATCATCCCATCCTTCAATATGCCTGATGATGCCAGTTCCTCCAGTTCCTGCGACCTTATCGATGGTATGGTCGAGGTGATGTCCTCGAAGCTGCGCAACACTCCGGGAACCTCGGTCACTAGAATAATATCACTGGCTCCGATCCCGGCAGCCAAAGCAGCTGCGGCGGTGTCGGCGTTTACGTTCATCAAACGACCGTTATGATCGGCGCAGATCGAATAGATCACCGGAAGGAACCCTTCAGCGCAAAGCAGTTGAACGGCACGGGGATCGACGTCCGCCACCTCTCCGACATGGCCCAGGTCCACCTTTTCGGGACCATTGGGACCATTCACGATCACAGGATCCTTCTTCTTTGCCATCAACATATTGGCCTCGCTCCCCGCAAGCCCGATGGCTTTGAGCCCGGACTTGCGCAGGGAGACCACCACCCGGTCGTTGATACGGGAGAGTACGGATTTCGCGATCGCTAGTGTTGTATCGTCAGTGATGCGAAGCCCTCCTACCTTCTTCACCGGCAGTCCCATGTGGTTCATCTCCTCAGTGATCTCCGGTCCACCTCCGTGCAGGATCACCGGGGCCAGGCCCCTCCGCTTCATCTCAGCTATCTGCTCCGAGAACTTATCGATCTGATCCATCCCGCCGATCGAGGAACCTCCGAACTTGATGATCACCTTGCGGTCTCCTTGATTATCGATGGAAGATTGGCTCATCTGATCACGTAGTGTACATAGCGTTGATCTTTACGTAATCATAACTGAGGTCGCAGCCCCAGGCCTCCCCGGACGAGTAGCCGTTGTTCAGGTCCAGGTCGATGACTATCTTCTTGTGCGAGAGCACCCGCTTGGCGACAGCCTCCACTTCACTGCCGGCGATCATCATCGGGGCCCCGTCCTCGAACAGAACGACGGAATCGCCGTTGGAGCGCAGCACCAGCTTGACCTTCTCCAGATTGAACTCCGCGTCCGAGTTTCCTAGAGCGGCCAGGATGCGTCCGAAGTTGGGGTCGGCCCCGAATATGGCGGTCTTCACGAGCGACGAGGCGATTATGGCCCGGGCGGCCGAACGAGCTTGAACGGGATTCTTGGCGCCGTGCACCATGACCTCGATGAGCTTGGTCGCCCCCTCGCCGTCGATGACGATCTTCTTGGCCAGCTGCTGAGCGACGTACCTCACGCCTTCCCAGAAAGCGGGATCGTCGTCGGCCGGCTTGCCACCGGCCATGCCGTTGGCCAGTAGCATGGATATGTCGTTGGTGCTCTGGTCCCCGTCCACGCTTATCACGTTGAAGCTGACGTCCATCATGTCCTGCCAGCGGCGGTTGAAGTTCTTGGCGAGGTGGGCGTCGGTGACCATGAACGTAAGCGTAGTGGCGTGCAGCACCTTCATGGCCGGGGAGATCATCCCGCTGCCCTTGGTGATGCCTGCGATGGTCGCCACGGTCCCGTCCTTGAGGGTGACCCTGCAGGCGGCCTCCTTCTTCACGGTGTCGGTGGTCATTATTGCCCGGGCGGCCATGTCGTCGGACTCGGGACCTTTTCCCAGACCTTGAACGGCCTTGTGAATGCCCACGGAGATCTTCTCCATGGGCAGGAAACGGGATATCACCCCAGTGGAGGCCACGCCTACGAGCGTGTCGCTAATCCCCAACGTCTGGGCGGTGAGGAAGACCATCTGCTTTGAATCGTATATCCCCTGCACCCCGGTTATGGCGTTGGCGTTGCCGCTGTTTATCACCAGGGCCTGCAGCGTCTTGGGGTCCTTATTCATCATGACCTCGATCGGCGCGGCCCGCACCCTGTTCTGGGTGTAAGCTATGGCGCACTTGGCCGGCACCTCGGAGTAGATGACCGCCAGATCGAGCTTCTCCTTCTTAATCCCGCAATGCACCCCAGCCGCCTTGAATCCCTTCGGCGAGGTTATGCCCCCCTCAAAAACTTCCATCTTCAAACCCCCAATCCAGGGAAATCCAATCCCGTTTCCTCAGGCCATCCGAACATAGCGTTGCAGTTCTGCACCGCCTGCCCGGCCCCTCCCTTTACCAGGTTGTCGATCGCGCTCATGACCACCACGTTGCGGTCGCCAACCACTTCCAATCCCACCTCGCAATGGTTGGAGCCGATCACGGCCTGCATCCACGGCACCTCTGTCATGCGCACGAAGCGCTTCCTACGGAAGAACTCTGTGTACATGCCAAGCAGTTCCTGTTTGGTGAGGTCGTCGTTGAGCTTGAGGTACATGGTGCACAGCATTCCGCGCACCACGGGTATGAGATGAGGAGTGAACACCACCTCGGCCAGCCCTCCCTGCAGCCTGGTGAGCGTTTGAATTATTTCTGGCGTATGGCGGTGAGTGCCGACATTGTACGGGTTGACGCTCGCCCCGCAGTTGGGGTGATGAGTGGACCTGGTCGGCTCGACGCCCGCCCCGGACGTTCCGCTCTTGGCGTCGATCATTACGCCGCCAGCCACCAGATGATTGGCGAACAGGGGAGCCAGCCCCAGCGCCGAGCAGGTGGGGTAGCAGCCGGGATTGGCGACCAGCCGGGCCTTGGCGATCGCCGCGCGATACAGCTCGGGCAGGCCGTAAACGGCTTCGGCAAGCAGGTCCGGCCGCGGATGCACCAATTTGTAGGCCTTTTCGTAGACCGCCGCATCGCGGTAGCGGAAATCGCCGCTGTGGTCGAGAACTTTCAAGCCCCGCTCCAGGAGATCCGGCACGACCGCCGACGATACGCCGTGCGGCAGGGCGGTGACCACCAGGTCGCAGGAAGCGGCGAGATCGGCGGCGTCCAGGCCGGTCAGCGGCAAGTCGATTAGGCGGGCGAAGGCCGGGGCGACTTCGCTGAAGCGGCGGCC
>DUJZ01000163.1 GCA_013329565.1 Methanomassiliicoccales archaeon | reverse complement strand
GGGATACGCTCTTGGAGGACGCGTTGAAATGGTTCGGAGATTCCGGATACTTGATCGTGGACGAGATAACTTCCGCAGTTGATTGGAGCGGTTGGCTGGCAAGGAACCATGATCTGCTGAAAGGACGGTTGAGGATAATCGTCAGCTCATCCAGGTCCGGCTTGGTGGAGCCTCCAAAAGAGCTCCGCGGTCGGGTGAGGGCCATCGAGATATCGCCACTTTCCTTCGCAGAATATCTGAACTTCAACGAAGTGCCCAATGACAGGACGACAGCTGGTCGAGGGTTGATGGAACGGAATCTTATGAATTACCTGATGTACGGGGGATTCCCAGAGGTCAGCCGAACGGTGGAACCGCTCGAGAAAGTGATGATCACTAACGATTATTTCCAGCAGATCCTGGCCTTGGATGTAGGGGAGGCAGCAAGCGAGGATGTGGCGGCCACCAGGTTGTTCGGGAGATATGTGTTGTCAGCCCCTTATTTCTCCGCCTCTAGATGTCTCAATAATTTCAAGAGCGTAGGATACAAGATCGGTAAGGAAAAGATACTCCGTTTGGAGCATTATTCACAGGCCGGCTATCTTTTCTTCTTCCTTCAAGCGTTCGGGGCCTCGGTCAAGGACCGATCCGTTTACCCCAGGAAGGCTTATCCATCCGACCCGGGCTTCCTCTATTCGGTCGCAGGGGTAGAGGACCGCGGACGACTGTTGGAATGTGCCATATATCTGGAACTAAGGCGGCGTCTGGCACCGGACGAGGAGGTTCTTTACTGGACCGACAAGGGGCGGATGGAAGTGGACTTTGTCATCCGCAAAGGGGCCGGGGTGAGGGAAGCTGTCCAAGTTTCATGGGAGATGGAGGATCCCAGAACCAGGAAACGGGAGGTCAGAGCCCTGCAGTCCTGTATGGACAGCACTGGTTGCGGTCATGGGAGGATAATGACCTGGGATGAACAGGTATCTCAGATGGCTGAGGATTCCAGGATAGAGGTGGTCAGCGCCTTGGATTGGCTCCTTGAGGACGTAGGTCCTAGACGCTCTTGAGGTCCTTGAACTGCCATCCCATTATCATGATGAACTCGTTCCACAGCTCGACGGAACGGTCCTTAAAGCTCGAACCGAACATCCTCTGGCAGTCGAAGTCCTTGGAGTCGTCCATTACCGCCACGTGGTCGTACCTCCAGCTCTCCATCATCAGATAGGAGATGAAGTTGGCGAACGGATACGACGTAGGATCGGCGGCGTCCACAGGCAGCTTCTCCGGGACCACGAACTCCTTCTTGGTGTGATTGAACAGACCGTATCTGACCCCCATGTGTCTCCCTTCCTGAATCGATATCTAGTTCGTCCCGTAAATAACCGAGGTTTCCCTCACGGTTATATCATTCCTCATGCATGTTCCGTTCGATGCGCTGCACCCACTGCACCAAATGCTGCCAGGGCACCCGCATGGAGCTGTGCCAGGCGGACATCGCCAGGTTGGTGCGCCGGGGGCACGCGGAGGGCAGTTTTTACGAGGTCTCCGAGGATGGGATTCCCAGGCTTATCAACGAACAAGGGTACTGCGTGCTGTTCGACCGGGGAAGGAAAAGGTGCAGCGAGTACGCGGCGAGGCCCCTGGGCTGCAGCATCTATCCGGTCAATCTCACCGAGGACGGCGAGGTGGTCGTGGATGCGCTGTGCCCGGAAGGGAATTCCCTTGGCGGCGAGGAGATATCCGAGAAAGGTAAGCGCCTGCGGCGTCTGCTGGATACGATCGACGCCGAGGCTGGGAAACGTCTCCGACCGTAGATCACGCCGCTGATCATGCATACTGATTTATGTTCGGGAGATAAATGACCCCTCCAGCATTGCGCGGTCAACGAGTGTGAGCATCGCATGTTCAAGTACGAATACACCATCAACTGGAACGGCCAGGCCTTCAAGGACGTCTTCGAGTGCGAGGGGAACGAGGATGCCAAGCGCGAGGTCATGAGAAGATTGAAGGTCACGGGCATACCGGCCGGCAAGTACGTCTTCGTGGACATCATGAGGCTGGACGACAGCAAGTCCATTATCGAGGATGAGCTGTGGCGGGCCTGAGGTCCTTTTTCACGCCAAATTGGCATCAAGATCTGCGGAAGAACCTTCTGGTCGACGGCAACATCAGCGCTATGAACACCGACGCACCCATGACCACGGTCATGTACGTGGCAGCGTGGTCCAGACCGATCAGGATCCCTTCGACCGTAAGCCAGACGACCAGGGTCGCTACGAGCAGCATGCCGCCGGTCCATGACCAGATGAACGTCTCCATCATCGGAACGCCGCATTGCGGGAGGGCCGTTTTCCTAGGCCTTCTGTACGAGACCCTCATCAGAATGACCGCTGCGGCATCCGACGACGATCAAAAGGTCATCATCAACACCGGGCTAGTGGGAGGCCAGGGCCTTCGGGGACCTGCGCCTGGAACAGCTTTCGGGAAGGTGGCCTTCATCTGAGGGCCGATCCGAGGTTTCCGGCTGTTCCCTGGACATCGGATCTCGAAAGAAGAGCTCCATTACGTTCTTCAGGTCCCGCGAGCTCGACTGATGATAGGTACCGCGATGTCCAGTTCCATGGGTGCCTGGATAAAAAACCCTCTGGTCCAGGAAAGCGTAACGGATCGCCGAACAGCAAAATGAACATCAAAACAAAACAAGACAAAATAAAGAAAGGGATCCTCGGGGCTTTCGCCCCAAGAATGTTTGAAGCTTAACCTGTTCAGAACCGGTCCTTGGGCTTGTGCTTCTGGAAGCAGTCCCTGCAATAGACAGGCCTGCCCTCGGTCGGCTTAAAAGGAACCTGGGTCGCCGCTCCGCAGTCGGAGCAAACAACGTCATGCATTTCGCGGGGTCCATCGTTCCTGGGGCGGTTGTAACCGCCGGAATTTCCTCTGTTTCCGTACATTACTAAACTACCTACTGTTGGTTATATCCCGCTTCCTTGCGGTAGCAGGATGAACATGCCATGTTCCCTCTACTATTTAACGGAGTGTTTCATAATCATTGCCGCAGGGGTCCCTCGATGTCGGGTGGGGGATGGGCATGGGATCTTGAGCAGGATGCTTCGATGAGCATCAATGAAAAATGGAAAAGCCCCATCATCAATGTGAATAGCCTGTATCGGTGGCAGTGGAGGTGGGGAGGACGAAATACAAATAGTATTCTTTTTCACCGGCGATCTCCCTTGCCAGTTCCTGAACCTCGATCTTGGAAGAACTGCTCGCAATGATCTTCCGATCCATTACTGCGATCCATTCCCGGGGGTATTTCTGCATGAGATCGATATAGTTCATTTTGAACCACTCATCGTTCTTCAGGTCATCTTCGCTTTCTTGCGGTTCCTCATCGTTCATCAGCTCATTCACCCTTGCAAATTTAATATTCATATATCTAGGATATTATTCTTTCTTTATATTCATCGCCATCGCCAACTTCATGACCGGTATGGGCTGCACGTTAGGCTGGCGCCCCATAACGTTCTACCTGAACATCATCTCGATCATCAACTTCGTTTTCGCCCTGGTCACTCTACACAATGCGAATAGGCAGGCGACCATACTGATCGGCATGGTCTGGCTCGGCGTGGCCATCTATGTAACGATCTCAGTGCGATNNAGGAGCGATCGATTTCTATACTTTCTAATTTAACTACCTTCTGTTCTATATGATGTTGAGGGGAACGCATGGTCGAGAAGAGGCGCAAGAGGCCGATTAGCGAAACCGAGGAGTTAGTCTACGAGCAGGATAAGGAACCCGAGGACATCTACGACGATGAGACAAGGCAGGAGATGCTCGAAGATGACGAGATCACCGCCGCGGAGGAAGGGTTCATGCGGGGCTGGGAAGGCACGGTCGAAGGCGGAAAGAAACACGAGAAGGATAGCTCCCACAAGGACACCGCGTCCGTAGCGCTGGTCAAGGAGCAGTATCAAGAGGATTGACGCACCTCCCTCTTAAGGAACGCCAGCTGGAATTTCGCTCCGGCGGCGTCTTCTCTCACATACAGTACGTTCGCTATGAATGACCAGTTCCCAATGCACTAGCATGTATTGTGCGCTGATAGGTGCGCAGATTTATATACAACGATAGCAACCACCATACGAAATCAAAATCGTCTGTTATCTTTACAGTTCGCTTTTCATTTTCATCAAAGAGCTGAATATCGTGACGAGTTTCACAGATCTGCAGATCTCCAAAGAGATCATCCGCGCGATGCAGGACATGGGTTGGGATACGCCGACCCCGGTCCAGGTGGAGGCCATCCCCGTCGGCCTGAAGGGCGGGGACATGTACGCCCAGGCGCAGACCGGTACCGGAAAGACCGGGGCCTACGGTTCGATCATTCTCGA